>NZ_WWRZ01000003.1:356116-397166 GCF_009875595.1 Eggerthella sp. BIOML-A1
CCGCCGGGTCGGTTGGTCGGCGGGGCGCGGCGGGGCTATGAAGTGCCGACGAAGATGTTTCACGTGAAACATCTGTACGGATAGACTGTCGCCCATGGCAAGCCGTCATCCTGAGCGGAGCGCCGGTCGCTTGGATGTGGGCGCGCCCCGCTGGGGCGGGGCGCGGCGGGAACTATGAGATGTGGCCCAGGAAGTCTTTCGTCCGATCGGACTTGGGGTGGTCGAACACCTCTTCGGGCGTGCCCTGCTCCACGATGAAGCCGCCGTCCATGAAGATGACGCGGTCGGCCACGTCGCGGGCGAAGCCCATCTCGTGGGTGACCACGATCATGGTCATGCCGCCCTTCGCCAGGCCTTTCATGACGCCCAGCACGTCGCGCACGAGTTCGGGGTCCAGCGCGCTGGTGGCCTCGTCGAACAGCATGACGTGCGGGTCCATGGCAAGCGCGCGGGCGATGGCCACGCGCTGCTGCTGGCCGCCCGACAGCTCGGAGGGCTTGTAGTCCACACGGTCGGCCAGGCCTACGCGGGTCAGCTGCTCGACGGCGATCTTCTCGGCCTCTTCCTTGCCGCGATGCAGCACCTTCTGCTGCGCCAGCATCACGTTCTTCTTCGCCGTGAGGTGTGGGAACAGGTTGAAGTTCTGGAACACCATGCCCACTTTGGCGCGCACCTTGTTGATGTCGGTCTTCTTCGCGGTGATCTCGGTGTCCTCGAAGAAGATGCGCCCGTCCGTGGGCGTTTCCAGCAAGTTCACGCAGCGCAGCAGCGTCGACTTGCCCGAACCCGACGGACCCAGGATGACCACCACTTCGCCGCGCTGCACCTCCAGATCGATCCCGCGCAGCACCACGTTGTCGCCGAACGATTTGCGCAGCCCCTCGATGCGGACCACCGGCTCGCCGACGCGCACGTCAGCTGCATTTGTGCTTTCTTCGCTCATATCCGCACCTCCTTAATGGCTGATATGGTTGGAGCCGGCCAGCGTCTCGGACATGCGCAGGCTCTTGGACACGGCCGCATCGGAGTCGGGCAGCACGGCCTCTTCCGACGTGATGGTCACGCCCTTCTTACGCTTCTTGCGGCCGCCCGCCATGCGCTGCTCCATCGAGTTGATGAGCTTCGTCATGGGAATGGTCACGATAAGGTAGAAGCCGGCGGCCACGATATACGGCGTCACGTTGCCCGTAGCGGCCGTGATGGTTTTCGCGTACATCATGATCTCCATGACGCCTACGGCGGCCAACAGCGACGTGTCCTTGTACATGAGGATGAACTCACTCGTCATCGTGGGGATCACGCGCCGCACGGTCTGCGGGATGATAACGTAGAACATCGTCTGCGCGCCATTCATGCCCAAGGAGCGCGCAGCTTCGAACTGGCCGCCGTTGATGGACTGGATGCCCGCGCGGAATATCTCCGCCAGGTACGCGCTGGAGTTCAGCACGAGGACGATTGCGCCCAACACGAACAGATCCATTTTAATGCCGAGCAGCGGCAAACCGAAAAACGCGATGTATATCTGCAGGAACAGCGGCGTACCGCGCACGATGTTGATGTACGTAGCGCCGAGAGCGCGCGGGACACGGCTTTTCGCCATGCGCATGAACGACCACAGAAGGCCGATGGGAATGGCCAGCGGAAAGCTGACGATGACGAGCGCGATGGCGATAAGCCATCCGCTGAACACCACCGGCACCGAGGTGACGATGATGCTGGGGTCGAAGAACAGGTGGAGGAACTTGTTGGAGTTCCACGCCTTCACCCAATCCTGCATGCCGAGCCAAGTGGACAATTGCTCGGCCGGAGACGTGCTGACCACGTCGAACGTCTTGTCGGAGGCAGGCATGTCGAGCGTCTGCCCGTCCGCCGTGGTATAGCTTCCCGTCAGGCCGAAGGTTCCCCCATCGCCCGGCAAAAGCGTGCGGTTGCACTCCACCATGACAAGAGAGCCGGCGGGCGTGGCCTCGGGGAACGTCACCGTGACCAGCGATCCGCCGTCAACCTGCACCTTCGAGGCGACGTCGAGGCGATCGAGGCCGTTCATGACGGTAACCTTGACGTTCTCGGCGTCGACTGACGAGCCTTCGGGCAGATCGATAGCCAACGCCGACAGCGATTCGTCTTCGGCGGTCTGCCCTTGCCACGTGACGCGCGTGGGCGTGGCGCCCATGACCTTTTCGAGCGCGTCGTCGTTGGGCTGGGCGGTCCATCGCTCAACCTCCATCGCCTGAGCGCTCAGCGGAAACGCGAACAGCACGGCAAGTGCCGCAGCGGCCAAAAGCGCTGCGGCACTTGCCAGGTGCATCCGCGTGCATCGAATGATACTCATGATGTCACGCTGGTTGATTTACTGAAGCCACTTGGCGGCAAGTTCGTCGTACTTGCCGTTGTCATGCACGGCCTGCAGCGCTTTGTTCAGCGCCTTCGTGAGCTCGGGGTTCTCCTTGCTCACTGCGACGGCATACTGCTCGCCCGTGGGAATCTCCTTGATCACCTGGCAGTCCGAGTACGACCTCACGTAGTAGTTCGCCACCGGCAAGTCCACGGACACGGCATCGATCTGGCCGGAGTCGAGCGCGGCGAACACAGCCGTCATCTCGTCGTAACCGGTAACCTCGGCATCTTTGATGTTCTCGGCAGCCCACTCGTAGCCGGTCGTGCCGCTTTGGGCTCCGATCTTCTTGCCCTCAAGCTGGGCGACGTCGGTGATGCCCGAATCGCTGCGCACGGTGATGCTCTGGTTCACGTTGCAGTACGGATCGGTGAAATCCACCTGCTGCAGGCGCTTGTCGGTGATGGTGAACGAAGACACGCCGACGTCAGCCTTGCCGCCGGTCTGGATGAGCGGCACGATGGTGTCGAACTTGGTGGACGGCAGATACTCGCACTCGAGACCCATCTCTTCCGCCAGCAAGGTCATGAGGTCCACCGCGAAGCCTTCGGGCTTGTCGCCGTTGAGATTCTCGAACGGCGGGAAGTCGAGCGACGCCGCCACCGTCAGCTTGCCGTCGTTGACCAACGTGTAGCCCGCATCGTTCCCGCTGGTGCTGCTGGTGGTGGCTCCCTGATCTCCGGACGAGCAGCCGAACAGCGCGAGCGACGCGGCCAACGCGCCTGCGGCGACGAGCGCGCCCCATTTCTTGATATTCATGTTCCTCCCCTTTCCACTGCATCCGCTTTTCTCGAACACTATAAGTATGATGCAGTCGCACTACTATACGGCCCCGGACGCTCTTTATCAAAGGTCTAAGCGCCAAGAGAAGGGTTAGTTGAGCGTGATGGCCCCCGAGCGGTCGTTTCGGAGGGCCGTGCGGTTTAGCGCGCTAGAGCGATGGAGCGGCTATCCGCATACGGCGCACACAGCATACAGCACCGCGAGAAACGCGAAATTGAAAGCCGTGAAGCGCGCGACGAAGCCGCTCGCCGTTTGGCGCGCCAATTCGGGACGGCGCCCGAGCGCAGCACGCACGGCACGATACTGGTTGAACGTGATGAGGCTGGCCAGCGATGCCACCAGCGTGCCCGCGCCGCCGATGTTCACGCCCACGAGCAGCGCCTGATAGCTGTCGGTGAAATGCGACAGCAACACCGCGGCCGGCACGTTGCTGACGATCTGGCTGGCGGCCGCGCTGGCCAGCAGCGCGTTATCGGCCATCGCCTGGGACAACACCGCTTCGACCGAGGGGATGCGCGCCATATTGCCCGCGAACACGAAGAAGCAGACGAAGGTGAGCAGCAGCCCGAAGTCCACCGAGCGCAGGGCGCGACGGTCGAGCACGAGCAAGCCGGCTACCACGGCGACGAGCGAAACCGGATACGGAACCAGGCGAAACACCGAGGCGATGACCACCAGAAGCAGCGCGCCGAACGCGATGGCGCGACGACGGTCGACAGGGGCGACGTCGGATCGCGCGAGGTGCCGCCCCTCCGCAGGCCGCCCTTCGGAAGCGCGCGGCGTCGGCTTCGCGAACAGGGCGCAGCTCAGGCCGATGAGCAGCACCGACACGGCAAAGGGCAACGCCATGGTAGCAAGGAAGTCCGTCAGCGGGATGTCGAACCGCTCGAACAGGTAGAGGTTCTGCGGGTTTCCGAACGGCACGATCATGCCGCCGAGATTCGCCGCCAGGCTCTGCATGATGAACGCGAAGGGAAGCGCACGTTCCCACCCCGCTTTGAGCAAAGTCGCCGCACAGAGGGGCAGCATCATGATGAGAGCCATGTCGTTCGTGGCGATCATCGACAGCACGAGCGTGATGCCCACGATGGCCGCGACGGCCGCGCGGCAGGTGGAGAAGCGCGCCACCATCGCGCGAGCCGTTGCTTCGAACACGCCTGCGTTGCGCAGCGCACCGACGAGCGCGAGGATGCCGAACAGGCAAGCGAGCGTTTTAAGATCGAAGTAGCCCAGATAGGAGGCGTCGGGCGGCACGACCAGCATGGTGGCCGCCGCGGCGAGCGCCGACACAAGCAGCACCGCGTGGGTCCGCGCGAAGCGCAGGCAGGCCGAAGCGATGCGGGCGCGCGAAAAAACGCCCCTCGGATCAGGGGCGTTCGGCGAAGTCGATGAGGGGTCGCGCGTCATGGCGACCAGTGTAGCGCGTCGACGGACGGCGTACAACCGCCAAAGCGCGCGAACCCCCGCCCGTACGAGGTCGCGATCGCGGGGCGCAGGACGCGGCCGCGTCGATGCGGAGCGGGCGATCGCGGGGACGGAGCGGTCGGTGCGCAGGGCGGCCTCCCAGGCCGATTCGGCGGGCCTGCGCACGCAGCGGCATGCGCCCTAGCGCTCCGGAAGGCTCGCGTAATCTACGCCGGAACGCGAAACCCCACATGGGGAACCCTGCCGAACCTTCCGTGGTAGTCGGAGCCGCTCGTGCAGACGAGGCGGTGACGGACAGCCAGCTCTGCACAGCGAGCGTGATCCGCCAAGGTGTGGTCGGGATGGAAGCGCTCGATGCCGCCGAGACCGCATTCCACCAGGTCGGGAAGCAGATCGTAGCTGTCAAGCTGGCCGGGATGCGCGAGCACCGCCAGCCCGCCGTCCTCCACGACGACCCGCACGGCGTCGCGCGCGTCCACGTAGTCGATATCGCGGTCGCAGATGCCGCCGTCCTTGAACAGGCTGCGATACAGCGTGCGGTAGCCGGCGCTGGGGTACGGCTCGCTGGTGAGCGCGGCCATGAGGTGCTGCTTGTACAGGCACGTGGACGCGCGGCCCAGCTCAAGCGCGCGCTCTACGTCCACTTCGTAGCCCGCTTCCACCAACCGGTCCAGCTGCCACAGCGAGTTCGCGTGACGGCGCTCAAGCGTAGGCCCGCACAGGGCGGCCAGCGCGGGGGCGCCCTCCTCGATGCCCAGCCCCAGGATGTGCACCTTGCGGCCGCGCTCGAAGTCGTAGGCGCTCACCTCGATGCCGCCCACCACCTGCACGCCCAGGCGCTCGCCCAGCTCGCGAGCGGCGGTCAGCCCGGCAGTGGTGTCGTGGTTCGTGAACGCCAGGCGCTCGACGCCTCGCTGCGCCGCCTGTTCGAGCACCTGCTCGAACGTGTCCGATCCATCGGACATCGTCGAATGCACGTGAAGATCTTCGATCACGATTCCCCTTTCGCGGTACGGAATACGGCTGGGATGGCAAAAAAGCATCGAATTCGGAAGGCGTGCCCGCCTCATAGGGTTGGACTATGCGAGAAGTCGGGGCATGGTTTTCCACGACCAGGCGTTTTGCCAGCGTTCCGCTTTCCTGCGCCGCGAAAAGACAGCTCGAGATTCCGAATTCGAATGCTTTTTGCCATTGGGACGACGTTGCGCGACCGCGCAAGGCGCCGTCGCCACGAAGGTCGCCGCCGCAAGGGGCTCCGTCGCCGCCTCCGGATGTTTCACGTGAAACATCCGTTCTCTTGCGCGCCACCCTTTCCTGCTCGCGACCGCACGGCGTCGGGCGCGGGCGATACATCCTCGTCACGCCATCATCCCCTCCTGCATGTTGAACTCATGATCGCACAAGCCTTCCATGAATTCGAGGTCGTGGAAGATGCCGAGCATCGTGGTGCCTTCGGCTTTCAGCTGCTCGATGAGGGAGCGCACCTTGAGCTTCGACGCGTTGTCGAGCGAGGCCGTGGGCTCGTCGAGCAGCAGCAGGCGCGGGCGCTTGATCATGGCGGCGGCGATGTTGAGGCGCAGCTTCTCGCCGCCCGAGAACGTGCGGGGGTACAGCTCCCACAGGCCTTCGTCCAGATCGAAGTGGCGCAGCATGCGCTCGGTCTCCTCTTCGGCGCGGGAGCGCTCGTCGGCGCCGTACGCTTCCAACGCGCTTTTCAGCACGATGTCGTAGGCGGTTTGGCGCGGCAGGGCGTTGAGGAACTGGGAGACGTAGCCCAGCTCGTAGGCGCGCAGGTACAGCATCTGGCGCTGCGTGGCCTGGGCCAGGTCCAGCATGCCGAAGCGCTGCGAGTCGTACAGAATGCGGCCGCGCTCGGGCAGGTTTGTGCGCCAGATGCAGCGCAGGATGGTGGACTTGCCGCTGCCGCTGCGCCCCGTGATGCCCACGAACTGGCCCGGTTCGATGGCGAAGTCGATGTCCTGGCACCCTTGCACGCGCCGGTTCACGCGATGGAGCAGGAAGGTTTTGGACAGGCCGTCGATTCGGAGGAGCGCCATGCTACACCGCCTTGGCCAGAGGGCGGGACAGCTGGTCGAGCGAGACGAGCTGCTCGGTGTCGCGTCCATAGCCGCGCGGCTGGTCGGGATAGTGCGAGCGAAACACCGAGCGGCCGCCCACGAACGCGCGCGTGACCACGGGCATCGTGCGCGCGACGCGACTGTCCGGCCCCGCGACCGGGTGCTCGCCCGAGCCTTCGCCGCAGGAGATCTCGCGCACCAGCAGCACGTCGGCGCGCTTGCCCACCGCGATGGAGCCCACCTCGTCGGCGATGCCCGCTGCCTTCGCCGGGTTGATGGTGACCAGCGCGAACGCCTTCGCGATGTCGAGCCCGCACTGGTCGCGAAGCGTGAACACCGCATCCAGCAGCGCCGCCGGGTAGTAGTCGCTGCACAACACGTCGATGGCGCCGGCCTGCACGGCCTCGCGCGCGCTGAGGTTGCCCGAGTGGCTGTGACCCAGCATCACGTTCGGCGCGCCCGCGATGGTGTGCATGCCGCGCGCCCGTGCCGCGCGCGCAATGTCCAGCGAGATGGGGAACTCGGAGATGGTGGCCTCGAGGCCGTCCATGAACGCCAGCTTGTCCTCGCTGTCGTCGTCGTGCGAGGCGATGGACACGCCGCGCTCGCGCGCCACGCTGGCCAGCGCGGTGATCTGGGCGTACGTGAGCTTCTGGCTCTCCTGCTGCTGACGCACGATGTCGCGCACGTCCTCGTCGCTGACATCGCGGTAGCCCTTCAGCGTGTCGCCGAACACCAGCAGGTCGCGGTACTGACCCTGCCCCGGCGTGTGGTCCATGAACGACACGAGGTCCACCTTGCCCGAGCGCAGGAAGCTCTCGATGTCGTCGTACAGGTCCACCGAGTCCAGCTCCACGCGCATGTGCAGGCGGTGGCGGATGAGGTGGTCGCGCTCCTCGCCCGCGCGCAGGGCGGCCACGCGGTCGATGAGGGCGCTCACGTTGCCGAAATCGCGGATGGGCTTGTGGTCGAACACGTGCGCGCCGTACACCGACAGCGAGTGGAAGATGGTGGTCACGCCGTGCGACACCAGCTCGCGGTCGGCCTTGTACAGCGACGTGGACAGGTCCATGACCACGCTGGGGCGCGGCGAGGCCACGTTCTCCACGTAGTCCGAGTGGATGTCGATGAGGCCGGGCACCACGTACGCACCGCGCGCGTCCACCACGGGCAGCACGCCCATCGTGGCATCGGGCTGCGCGTCGAAGTCGGACGCGCCCACCGGCTCGATGGCGGCGATGCGCCCGTCGATGACCACGACGTCGCAGTCGGGAAGCACGCGGTCGGCGCACACCACCGTGCCGCCGCGGATGATGCAAGAATTGGTGTCCATGGTGCAGGTTCCTTTCAAAGGGTCACATGTTGGCGTAGTAAGTCAGCGAGGGTTCTTCCGGTGCCCGAGATTGGCGTGAAAGACCGAGGAAGCGTACTTTGGTACGCGACGAGGGCTTGGAGCGCCAAGATCGGACACCGGAAGAGCCCGCAGCGTCGGCGTACTCCTTGCTCGTCAGAGCAAGGAGTAGACGAGCTGTTGGGTGTATGCGTGTTGGGGGTCTTCCAGGATCTGGTCGGTCAGGCCGCTTTCGATGACGCGGCCGTCCAGCATGACCAGCGTGCGGTCGGCCAGCATGCGGATGACGCCCAGGTCGTGGCTGACCACCAGCATGCTGACGTTGAAATCGCGCCTGATCTGCTGGATGAGGTCGAGCACGGCCGCCTGCACGGAGAGGTCGAGGCCCGTGGTCACCTCGTCGAGCAGCAGGATGGGCGGATTGTTCGACAGCGCCTTGGCTATCTGGACGCGCTGCTGCATGCCGCCGGAGAAGTTGCGCGGCGGCTCGGCCTCGCGCGACAGCGGGATGTTCACGCGCGCGAGCAGCTCCTCCCCGCGAGCGCGCATGGCGCCCACGTTGCGGTTGCCGGCGGCGATCATCTGCTCGGCGATGTTCGACAGGCTGGAGAAATCCATGCGCAGCCCCAGGTAGGGGTTCTGGTACACCATGCCGAACACCGTGTTGCGGATGGCGCGCTGATGCTGGGGCGACAGCTGCAGCAGGTTCGCCGCGCCGCCGTCGAAGGGACGGGCGCGCACGTCGCCCTCGGTGGCCTCTTCGTCGAAGAACAGGCACTTCATCAGCGACGACTTACCGCTTCCCGACTCGCCCACGATGCCGACGATCTCGGCCGGGAACACGTCCAGGCTGACGTCGCGCACGGCGAGCACCGTGCCGCAACGCGGGCATACGTTGCGTTCCAGCTGCGCCGCGGGAGCAAGGCAGTGCGGGCAGCCCGCGCCGAAACGCTTCGACAGGTGGCGCACCGACAAGCACGGCTCCTCGTCGACGCCGAACCGTTGCGCATCAAGCATGGGAAGTTCCTTTCTGAGAATCGCCGGTCGTTTCGCGCCGCTGCGTACACCAGGCCGTATCGTTGCATTGGTAGTAGGTTTCGCCGGTGGCTTCGTCCACCAGCTCGTCCAGGTAGACGCCCTCGGCGCCGCACAGGCGGCAGCACTTTCCCTCGAAGGTTTCCACCGCGAACGGGTAGTCCTCGAAATCGAGCGGCTTGACATCGGTGAAGGGCGGCACGGCGTAGATCTTCTTCTCGCGGCCCGCCCCCAACAGCGTGAGGTGGCGCGCCTGGTTCAGCTTCAGATTGTCGAAGCGCGGGATGGGCGACGGCGCCATCACGTAGCGGCCGAACACCTGCACGGGGTGGTCGGCGCCGGTGGTGGCGGCGTCGTAGCGCACGATCTGGTCGAACAGTTCCAACCACGCGCCGGTGTAGTCGGCCTCGGCGTGGAGGCGCTTCGTGGCGGCCTCGCTGGGCTCGAAGCTGCGCAGCGGCTCGGGCGTGGGCACCTGCAGCACGAGGATCTGGCCGTCGTCCAGCGGATGCTCGGGAATGCGGTGGCGCGACTGGATGAGCGTGGCATCCTCGGTGGCATCGGTCACCTCCACGTCGGTGGTGTCGACGACCAGCTTCTTGATGTTGACGGCGTTCACGCTGTCGTCGGAGCCCTGGTCGATCACCTTGAGCGTGTCGTCGGGGCCGATGATAGCCAGCGTGATCTGCAGGCCGCCCGTGCCCCAACCGCGCCCGATGGGCATCTCGCGCGAGGCGAAGGGCACCTGGTAGCCGGGGATGGACACGCCCTTGATCAGGGCGCGGCGGATCTCGCGCTTCGACGCCTCGTCGAAGAACGCGTAGTTATAGCGCTGCTGCATCGCGGGCCTCCTTCGACTCGGCGGGTTGATCGTGCGGGTCGCGCGTACTTTGCGGGTCGCGCACGGCGAGCGTGACGCGCGGGTCGCGCTCGCCGCATTCGCTGTGCTCGTCACGCGTGCCGCGCACGCTGGACAGCTTCGACTGGAACGTGACGTAGTGGGGCAGCTTGAGGTGCGAGATGAAGCCGGTAGCCTCCACGCCGTCCACGTGGTACAGCACGAACTCCTCGTCCTCGGTGGGGAACCGCTTGTCGCCGTGCTCAAGACAGTGGTCGAGCACGCTCATGGCGATGGCCTTCGTCTCGGCGCGGCCGAACACCAGGCCGTAGCCGATGGCCAGCGACAGGCCGCCGCCATCAGAACGCATGGCCGTCGCCGTGCCGCCGTCGGCATCGCTTTCGCCCTCGCTCTCGAACACGCTTTCCACCTCGGTCACCGGGACGGAGCCCAGGTAGTAGGCGTCTTGCTCGCCGCCCGCCTCGAGCGGATGGTCGACGGCCACGGCCACGCGACCGGAGCGAAGCTCGCCCACCGTGGGATGCGCGGGGCCGAAGCCGCGGATGGCGGCGTACCCCAGCGCCTCGACGGCCTGCGTCATGCCGCGCGCGAGCGTCTGCAAGCGCACCGAGCGCGGCGCCGGGAACGACAGCGGCGCCATGGTGGCGTCCACCGGCGGCGCGTCGTCGGCTTCGACGTACGCGAGCAGGCCTTGGGCGCGCAGGTAGTCCAGCACGCGCGGAAGGGTCGCAGGGGTTTGGGACGCGCCGGGCGCGGCGGTGTCGGGAGGCTTCGTAGGGGCGCCCTGCTGGGCGCCCGCGGGCGGGCAGCAGCCCGCCCCTACGGGGATCTCCGCGCACGGGGAAGCGGCGAGCGCAACGTCGGGCGCGGCCTCGAGGGCCTCGGCGGCACTCTCGAAGTGAGCGGCCAGTTCGGCGCGCTTCTCGGCCAGCTCTTCGGCGCCCTCGGTTTCCAGGTCGAACGCCAGCAGGCGGTGGCTGTAGTCGCGCGTGGCGCCCAGCACCTGGCCGCCGGGCACGTCCTTGAACGCGGCCGACACGCGGCGGTTCACGCGCATGGCGCCCGTGTCCACCGGACGCGACACGTAGGGGCGCTCCAGCGTGGAGCGGAACGCGCGCAGCAGGAACACGGCCTCGTCGGGCGAGCCCTGCGCCTGCTTGAGCGCCAGCGCGGCCAGACGCGGCGCGTAGAGCGAGGCCTCGCCCATTACCTGGTCGACCAGTTCGGGAAACGTGCCCTCGATCTCGTCGGTGCCCCAGGCGGACGACGCGCTAACGCGCTGGTATTCCAGCAGCTTGAGGCTTTCCTCGATGGCTTTTCCGCCACCGCGCACGGCAACGTATCCCATCTAGCGCACCCCCTTCGCAGCGGATACGGCGGTTGCGGCGGGCGCGAACCCCTCAGCAGGCACGGACTCGGAATGTTTCACGTGAAACATTTGTTCTTTTGTCGCACTACATTGAGTCGATTGTTTCACGTGAAACATCGACGCGGGATCGGTTGAGGGATCGAGGCCGGGCGCTGGGTTGGTTGCAGCGTCGCGCGCGAGGTCAGACGCGGGGTCGGCGCCGAACCCGGTTGCGGGGTCGGCGAGGCGTCGCGCGCTCGAGCTGCGCGGAACGGCCGCTATGCGACCCTCCGGGTCTACCAGCACGATCTCGATGCCGCAAGGGAACTCGTCGCCGCGCGCGTCGCGGGCGCGCAGCCAGTCCACGCGATCGACGGCGAAGCGGTTCTCGCGCTCCACCCCCGGGCCCTGCAGCGCCACCACGTGCACGGCCGGCTCGGTCACCTCGCCGCTCTCGGGCACGCCGGCCAAGCGCGCGCAGCCCATGAGCAGAGTCGCTCCCTTCTCCGGCGACACCAGCGTGCCGCGGCACGCCTCGGCCACGGCCTCGCTGGCCGTTTGCGCGTCGGCGCGCGCGGGCACCACTACGAAGTCGGCATCGCGCAGGGGCGCCCGACGCGCGTGCGTCTCGCTCGTAAGGTACGCGGCCACGGCGTCGGACTCGGAATCGGCCACGCAGAACGTCACCGCCTGGTCCACGAACAGGCGCACCACCAGCTCCAACGACGCGTCGAGCGCAACAGGGCTCGCCGGGTTCTCGGGCGCCGGCACCAACCGGTGCACGGTTCCCGGATGCGCGAACGCATCGAGCACGCAGCGGAACGCCCGCTGGGCGCGATGCAGGTCAGCGTCTTCTCGTATCGTCATGCTTCCACCTTCATAGTCGAGAAATCAACCTTCGTCGCCGCGGTGCGGCGCGCCTCGCGCTGGTCGCGCGCTTCGACGCGCGCTAGCTCGGCGCGCAGGGAAGCGTCCCAACGGGAAGCCCACGCGTCGCCCGCCGCGCCGGAGAACACCGCGTCCACCACGGCAAGCTCGTAAGCGCGGCACCGATCGCTGCCCAGCACGAGGCCCAGGCCCACGGCGTCGCCCACGCGCACGCGGCACGACGTCATCAGCGCCTCGCCCAGAAAGAACAGGCTTCCCTGCGCCGTCTCGCGCGCCTGCACCATCACCAGCTCCTCGCGCGGCTCGTCGAGCACCGCGACGGCGCCCTGCGCCCCATCGCGCTCTACCTCGCACACGATGGCCCGAGCCAACGCCGGATCGCCCTCCACCAAAGCACGAGTACGCTCATACCGTTTCAACAAAACACCACTCCCATCTGAGTTTTTCTCTCTTCATACACCGGCCGCGAATCCGCGCAAGCGCCCCGCGCAGAACGATCGTTTCAACATGCAAGAGGCCTGGGGGCTGCGGGGCCCGGGGTGGTGCCCACCAAGCGAGTTTCGCAGCGAAGCGAGGACTGTTTGAGCGACTGGGCATCGCCCCGGGCCCCGCAGCCCCCAGGCCCTCCCGCTCGCAAGACAAATCAGTGCTGCACGATGTAGCGCTTGCGCAGCTGCGTGGCCGCCACTTCCAGCACCACGGCCACCGCCAGGCACAAGTACACGATCAGCCCCACCTCGTGGATGTTGTAGTAGAAGCTACCGGCCAGGAACAGCTGGTAGCCAATGCCGCCCGCGCCCGCCACGGCGCCCACGGCCACGGCGTTGACGAAGTTGATCTCGAAGCGGATGAACGTCCACGACAGCATCTCGTTCACCTTTTCGGGCACCACGCCCTGGAACACTACCTGCCACCACGACGCACCGCTGGCGCGCAGCGCTTCCAGCACGCCGGCGTCCACTTCCTCGAAGCTTTCCGAGTACGCCTTCACCAGGTACGCCACGCTGTGGAACAAAAGGCCTGTGACAGCCGCCTCCGGCCCCAGGCCGATGGCCACCGAGAACACGAGCACCCACAAAATGGTGGGCACGGCGCGCGCCACGCTCATGAACACCTTGATGGCGTTGCTCATGCCCTTGCTGGACAGGTTGCAGGCCGCCAGCAAACCCAGCACGAACGCGATCACCGCGCCGATGAACGTGGTCAGAAGCGCCAGCGCCAGCGACACGAACAGACCTTCGATCACGTCGGGCAGCGTGAAGTGCCCGCCCAGCCCCGGCTGCGTCATCATGGTGACGAAGTCTTCCACGGCCGCGGCCATCGCTGCGGGAAACGACACTTTGCCGTAGTCCATCACCACAAGCGCGAACACGGTGATGGCTGCCAGCACGCTCAGCACAACGTACAGCGCCACGGTCGACTTGCTGGCCACATGCACCTTGATCTTCCCCGAGCGCGACGTGCGCGCGCCCATGCCACACAGGTCGTTCGTATCGCCATCGAGGGTTTCCGCAGCACCGGCGCCTATTCCGAGCGCGTCGGCCGAGGCGCCCTGCACGATGCCGACGTCCTCGGCGATGGCCGCCGCGTTCGCTTCGGCAGCCACTTTGTCGGCATTCGCCATCATATGACCTTCCTCCTCACGAAGTTCGAGGTTAGCTCGCAGGCGATGACCACGAGGACGATGGATAGGATGACCAGCCCGGCGATGTCGTAGCGGAAGCTTTTGTAATACACGTCGAACACAAATCCGATGCCCGTGCCTGTGAGCAGGCCGATGAGCGTGGCGTCGCGGATGTTCGTCTCGATCATGTACATGACCCAGCTGATCACCGACGTGATGCTCATGGGGACGACCGCCTGAGCCACGATCTGGCCGTAGGTCGCCCCGGAGGCGCGCAGAGCCTCCACGGGACCCGCGCTCATCTCGTCGATGCTCTCCAGAAAACAGCGCGTCAGGTAACCGAAGCTGGTGAGGAACAGCGCGAAGAACCCGGTGAACTCGCTCTGCTTGAACGAGAACAGCAGGATGAACGCCCAGGCCACCACCGGGATGTTGCGGAACAGCGACGCGACGGCCCGCACGATGAGGGGAAACGGCCCACCCACCCCCACCGATCGCGAGCCCAGCACCGCGCAGATATACGCCAGAACCGCCGCCGTGCAACTGGAGGCGATCGAGGCGAGAATCGTCGAACCCAAGGCGGGAAGGATGGTGTCCAGCTTCTGGAGGGAGGTAAGGGAAGGGACGAATTGCGTCGCCATCCAAACGAGCCCGCCCGGGACGTCGAGGATTGCCTGCATGAAATCGAAGCCGACATAGGTGCCCGACAGCGCGCCCAGCGCCACGAACACGAGCGCCATGCCGACGACGGCCGCCGTGCGCCGCAGAAAGAACGACGGGTCGTAGGCGCCGCGCGGCACCGCGCGCCTGCCGCGCAGACGCGAAAGGAAGCCGGCCGACTGCAGAACACGCTCGGTCATGCCGCCACCTCCGGCGAGGAGGAATCCTTCGCCTCCGCTTTTCCGAGCCTTTCTGGATCCGCCTCGCGCGTTCGAGAGCTCGATAGCTCGCCGACCTGCCGAACGCTTCGTTCGCCGAAGTCGCTTCCGGCTTCGGCTTCCTCGTTCGTGCCGTATATGTCGGCGATGGCGGCCTCGTCCAACAGGTGCGGCGCGCCGTCGAACACGACGCGGCCCTTCTTCAGCGCCACGATACGATCGGAGAATTCCATGGCGAAGTCAACTTGGTGCAAGTTAGCCAGGCACGCCACGCCCAGCTCGTCGGCCGCCCAACGCAGGTGCTCCATCACCGTGCGCGATGACTTCGGGTCGAGGCTGGCGATGGGCTCGTCGGCCAGCATGAGCAGCGGGTCCTGCACGAGCGCCCGGGCGATGCCTACGCGCTGCTTCTGTCCGCCGGACAGCTGGTCGGTGCGCGCGTACGCGAAGTCGGCCAGACCCACCTGGTCGAGAATCTCGAACGCACGGCGCTTCTCGTCCTCGCTGAACAGACCCAGCATGCCGGCGACGGCGGACTTGTAGCCCAAGCGCCCCTGCAGCACGTTCTCGATGGCGGTGGCACGGTACACCAGGTTGTAGTGCTGGAACACCATGGCGATGCGGCGACGCGTCTGGCGCAGCGCCCGTCCGCGCACATGCGTCACGTCGTCGCCGTCGAAGACGACGCTGCCCTGCGTGGGATCGATCAGGCGGTTCACACAGCGCAACAGCGTGGATTTGCCCGCGCCCGAGCAGCCGATGATGCTGACGAATTCGCCGCGCGCCACGGAAAGCGACACGTCGTCAAGAGCCTTCGACCACCCGTCGTAGCTTTTCGTTACGCCCTCAAGGAGGAGCAGCGGCTCGAGGCCCTGCCGCTCGACCGGAGATGTTCCCAGCACCTCGCTCATTACGCAGTCCCGCCCAGTTTGCGGATGGGCTCGTACCAGGCGTCGTCGGTCTTCACGAAGCAGGTCTTCTCGGAATCCTTCTCGAACAGGCCCTTGGCGTTCTCGTCCTCGGGATCGATGAAGATGGCCTTGTCGTTGGCTACCTTATCGGAGCAGAAGTAGTCGATGATCTTCGTGCGGTCGTCGTCGGAGATGGCTTCCTCGTTGAAGCAGATGGGCGAGTTCAGCACCGGCGTGATGGCGATGATGGTGAATTCCTTGCCGCGCACCGAGTCCACGGGAGCCTCGGCGTCGTCCTTGGCCTTGTACACCGCGCCGATGCTGTTGGCCTCGCCGGACACGAGGTCGAGGTACATATCCACGTCCACATCGTCGAACGCGGCCGCATCGGCATCGCCGGACAGCAGATTCACCAACGATCCCACATGCGAGTTGCCGAACAGCACTTCGCTGAAGAACTTGCCGCCTTCCAGCAGCTCGTCGGAGCCGTCGAGGCCGAACTCGGTGACGATGCCGCTCGACGGCACCTTGAAGCCCGAGGTGGACGTGGCAGACACGAACGAGAACGACTTGCCCTTGATGTTCTCGATGGAGAAGCTGCCGCCGTTTTTGTACTGGTCGGCGTCTTCTTTGCGCACGCAGATGCGGCTGTAGTAGCAGGCGCCGTCGAGGCCGCCGTCCTCGTCGCTGTTCGTGAAGGCGGCCAGCACCTTCGGGTTCTTCTTGTTGGCCTGCACGTAGCCCTCGGGGCCCAACAGCGCCATCTGCGCCTTGCCCGACGCGATGGACTCGATGGCCACGTTGTAGTCGGTGGTGGTCAGCAGATTCGCCTCGCGGCCGCATGCCGCCGTGATGGCCGCGCCGATGGCCTCGCGCGAGGAGGTGAGGTCGGCCGAGGAGTTGTCGGGCAGCCACACCATGGTGATGGGATCGGTGGAAGAGGCTGCGTCGCCGCCGGCGGAGGCCGAAGCCGTGTCCGCGCCCGCAGCCGCGCCGGAGCCGCCGGCCGTGCAGCCCGTCAAAGCGCCGAACATGCCCGCCATCGCCAGCGCCGCGCTGCCGGCCACGAACTGGCGCCTGCTCAAAAACCCTTCTGCCATAGTTGCGTTCCTCTCGTATCCCCGGCGCAATCGCCGGGATCGCATTCGTCTTCGGCACGAGTTGACCCTGCGGCCAACGTGCGAGAACCATCGTAAGAAAGGAAGGTAAGGACGA
Organism: Eggerthella sp. BIOML-A1; assembly: GCF_009875595.1. Classification (NCBI taxonomy): domain Bacteria; kingdom Bacillati; phylum Actinomycetota; class Coriobacteriia; order Eggerthellales; family Eggerthellaceae; genus Eggerthella; species Eggerthella sp. BIOML-A1. The sequence continues at coordinate 372,907 of NZ_WWRZ01000003.1, forward strand.
AGGAAGGCGCGCGTAAAGATGCCCCCAAGTTTGAGCAAAGGGGGCATCAGGAACGAGAAAGGTTCAGGTAAAGCGGACGCGAACGAGCTGATGAGCGAACCGAAACGCAGGAGGGCGGCGGCATCGACCGACCACGTTCGCCCCGCCTCGCTCGGGATGTTTCACGTGAAACATCCGTTCGCGCTTGCGAAAGAGCGGGCCTTTGGGTTAGGGCTGCGAGCTCGAGGTTCGCGGAGCCCAGGCACGCAGGGTCCGGGCTGCAGGCTCACGGGCTAGGGCTTGCGGCTTCGGGTTGGGGCTCGCGGGCTAGGGCTTGCGGCTCGCGGCGCACGGCTTCGGGCTGGGCTCACGGGCTGCGAACCAGGGCTCGCGGGCCTCGCGCTTGCGGACCTCGAGCTGCGGGCTTTGCCCGAGCGGGGCGGCGGCTATCCCTCGAAGTGCTCGGCCGCCACTTCCAGCTGATGGACGATGTCGATGCCTTGAGGGCACATCGCTTCGCAGGCGCCGCAGGCGATGCAGGACGAGGCAGGCCCAGGGGCGGCCTGCCACGAGTAAAGACCCTTCGCGAAATCGCGGTTCTCGGTCATAAGCTCCAGGTTCAACAGGCCCAGGATGGCGGGGATCACCACGCCCTGCGGGCAGTCCTTCACGCAGTAGCGGCAGTTCGTGCACGGCACGCTGGCCATGCCGCGCAGCGTTTCGACGGCTGCGTCCAGCGCCTGCTGCTCCTCGGGCGAGAACGGGCGGTTCGCCTGGTAGTCGGCCACGTTCTGGCGCACCTGGTCCAGGTTCGACATGCCCGAGAGCACGGTGAGCACGTTCGGCTGGTTGCAGCAGAAGCGATACGCCCATGAGGCCAGGCTGGCGTCGGGGTTCGCCGCGCGCAGCACGTCGGCCACGCGCTGGGGCAGCTCCACCAGGCGGCCGCCGCGCGCGGGCTCCATGACGACCACGGGCACGCCGTGCTTCGCGGCCACCTCCATGCAGCGGCGCGCCTCCACCACCGGGTCGTCCCAGTCGAGGTAGTTCACCTGCAGCTGCACGAAGTCCATCTGCGGATGCGCCGTCAGCAGCGCGTCCAGCGCGTCGGCCCCGTCGTGCATGGAGAAGCCGACGTTCCTGATGAGGCCGCGCTCCTTCGCGTCCAGCGCGAAATCCCACATGCCGTACTCGTCGAACTTGGCCGTGCGCTCGCCGCCCACGTTGTGCAGCAGGTAGAAGTCCACGTAGTCCAGCCCCATGCGCTCCAGCGACGTGGTCAGGTTGCTTTTCGCCTCTTCGGCGCTGGGCGCGGCCCAGGCCAGGCACTTCGTGGCCACCGTGTACGCGTCGCGCGGGTAGCGCTTCACCAGCGCCTCTTTCAGCGCCTTCTCGGACGCGCCCTCGTGGTAGACGAACGCGGTGTCGAAGTACGTGCCGCCGACTTCGATGAACGCGTCCACCATCTGCTTGAACTGCTCCAAGTCGATGCTCTGCTGGTCGGCGGGATCGGTCAGCGGCAGGCGCATGCAGCCGAAGCCCAGCTTCGGCGTGGTTTCGAATTCCGGTCTCAACGATGCTCCTCTCGATGGGTTCGCCTATCATCATAGGGCTTCGAGCGGACTCCAAGTCAAGAGGGTTTTTTGGAGAAAGGATGCGAACGGATGTTTCACGTGAAACATCCCGGCTGACCGGGATGCGCACCGCCCCCACGAGCCGGGCAGGGACACTACGGCGGCCAAGGATCAGGATTGGGAACCCGCGCGCCAGTCCGGGAGGAGGTCGGAGAGGCCGCGCCAGTCGGGGGGCGCCAGTCGGGGAGGGCGCCAGCCGAGGGGGGGGGCCGGCCGCCGCGTTCGGCCCGAACGGGCTCGCGCCGGCATCGCCCGCAGAAGGCCGGGAAGCGGGGCGGCAGAGAATGCGCGCTATGCACGATTATCGGGGCCTGCCGACGGAGGCGAGGAGGGAAACACCAGGTCGGAAGAAATGGCGAGGGAGAAGAATCGTGCATAGGGGGGGCATTCTCTTCCATGTGCAGGGAAACGATCCGTCGCAGGGCGCTCGCCGGCACGGGTTCCATCCTGCGCCCCCTCTCCAACGCGTACGGATGTTTCACGTGAAACATCCCGGCTGACCGGGATGCGCACCGCCCCCACGAGCCGGGCGACGCAGGAGAACTGAACGGCGAGGCAGACCCGGGCAGCGGGCTCGAACGCAGATCCCGCGGAATCGAGCGCAAAACGCGAACCCAGAGGAATTGGACGCGGACGCGGATCCAGAGTAATTGGACGCGGGCGTGGGGAGCTCGGGTGCGGGTGGCCGGGTCGAACGCAGGGTGCGCGAGCGCGAGGAAGCGGGTGCGGGAGCGCGGGAGCGGGATCGAACGCGGGGGAGGCACGGGCGCGAGCACGGGCGCGAGAAGCGGAGCGCAGGAACAGCAGGCGAAGGAGGGACCGGCAAGCTTCGTCGAAGCCTTCGATCAGAGATCGGCGAACAGGTTCTGGAACTCTCGCTCGAAAACGCTGTTCTTCAGGCGGATGAATGCGATGTCATGCAGGATGGCGAGCCCCTCCAGATCGATGACTCGCAGCGTGCCGGCGGCCAGCTCGCGCGCCACAGCCGCCTCGTACAGAAACGAAATTCCCAGATCGTGCTCCACGAGGATCTTGATGACGTCAAGGCTCTCCACCACGCTGGCCTGCGCGAAGCCGTCCACCGTAAGGTTCTGAGCCGCCAGCGCGTGTTCGAGCACCGCGCGCGTGCCCGACCCCGGTTCGCGCACGATGAGCCGCTCGTCGAACAGATCTTCCACGCGCACGGGCCGAGCGGCGAACTCATGATCGGCCGCGCACACGCACACCAGCCGTTCGGTGCGGAACACGTCCCACGCATACGCATTCTTGTCGAAAAAGCCCTCCACGAACGCGCAGTCTATTTCGCCTGCGTTCAACAACGCCAGCAACTCGCTCGTGCCGCCCGAGCGCACGGCGACATGCAGTTCAGGATGTCGCCTGAGGTAGTCGGCCAGCGGCGCAGCCACCAGGTACTCCCCTGCCGTCAGCGTCATGCCCAGCGACAGCTCCACGCGCGCGCCCGTGGCCGAGCTGCGCATCCGGTCGCGCAGCAGGCGCTCGTCGTGCGCCATCGTGGACAGCGCGTCGCGCAGCAGCGCGCCCGCGTCGGTGAGCTGCAGCTTCTTGTTGCGGTAGGCGAACAACGGCACGCCGTAATCGCGCTCAAGGTGCGCGATGTGCTGCGACACCGCCGGCTGCGTGATGTTCAGCTCCTCAGCGGCGCGCGTGTAGTTCATCGTTCGGCAAACGGTCAGAAACGTTTCGACACGGAAATCCAGCATTGCGACCTCTATCAGGACAAACAATAACCATAAGATATAGTAATCATAACATAAGTATTTAGAAGTTTTCTTTTTCGTAGGGGAATGGAAGAATGGGCAGCGACTCGCAAGTCCCGAGCCTTCCCAGGTCGCAGGCTTGCAAGCCGCAGACAGACCCCCGTGCGTGTTTCAGATGGAACATCGAGCGGGGCCCCTCCATCGTGCGCATCAAGGAGTAAGATGCGCGACAGTAGAAAGGTAGCGCCGTGCGCGAGATCATCAGAAAAGTCCCCATACCCACCGCAGGCGTTGCGCTCGGTTTAGCCGCGCTGGGCAACTTGCTTCAGCCCTACACCGAGATCGTTCACATCGTCTGCGGCATCCTGTCGCTGGTGCTCATCGCCATGCTCGGCGCCAAGATCGCGCTGTTCCCCGATATGATTCGCGACGACCTGCATAACTCCATCATGGCCAGCGTCAGCGCCACCCTCTTCATGACGCTCATGCAGCTGGCCGGCTACCTGGCCCCCTTCGCGTACATTCCGGCATTTGCGCTATGGTCGGCGGCCGTTGTGGCGCACCTCGCGCTGATGGGCTGGTTCACCGCTCGCTTCATCTCGCACTTCAAACTGCATGAGGTGTTTCCAACCTACTTCATCTGCTACGTGGGCATCGTCGTAGCGTCCGTCACCTCTCCGACGTTCGGCATGGAGGCAGTGGGCCATCTGCTGTTCTGGTTCGGATTCGCCTGCTACGTCGTGCTTTTGGGCTTGGTGACGTACCGCTACATGAAGCACGAGATCCCCGAAAGCGCACGCCCGCTGTTCTGCATCTACACCGCTCCCATGAGCCTGTCCCTTGTAGGCTACTTGGCCACGGCTCCCCAGCCGAACCTCGTGTTCGTCCTGGCGATGCTGGTGTTGGCGCAAGCGCTGTTCGCCGTGGTGCTGTCGCGCCTCCCCGTTCTGCTGCGCCTTCGGTTCTACCCCAGCTACGCGGCCATGACGTTCCCCTTCGTCATCACGGCCACGGCTCTCGGCAAGGCGCTCGCGTTCTTCCAGGCTAACGGCCTTGCGGTACCCGAAGTGCTGAACGTCCTGTTCGCGGCCGAGGCGGCGGTGTCGGTGGTCATGGTGGGATACGTGTTCATCCATTACCTGCACTTCTTCTTCATGCGCATCGAAGAGCCGAAGAGCGCCGCCGTCATTCGCGAGAACAAGCAGACCGCCCGCTTCTCGGAGTATTTCGAGAACTAGAGCAAGAAAGAGGCAGGCCGGAAAGTCGGCTTGCCTCTTTCGGAAGATGCTGACGGAACCGCGCAGAAGGCGCGCGGGTGCGGGCCATCAGCCCATGCAGCTGGCTCCGGCCGCTAATCTTCCATCTCCAACGCACGAGCGAGGATTTGCATGCGCGACTCCACGTCTTCGATGATGCGACTGCAATCCTTGAGCTCGTCGTAGGAGTCGATCCCCTGCACCTCGCTCACCGACTTGTACTTCAGATCGTGTTCCAAGCTGGCCCAGAAGTCCATGGCGATGGTGCGCAGCTGCACCTCGACGGGAATGAGTTCCTTCTTGTCAAGAAAGTACACGGGAATGCGTACGATAACGTGCAGGCTACGATAGCCGTTCGGCTTCGGATTGTTGATGTAGTCTTTGATCTCGACGATCTCCAGGTCATCCTGTTTTTGCAGCAGCTCCAGCAGGTTGTACACGTCGTGGATGTACGAGCAGATCACGCGCACGCCGGCCACGTCCATGATGTAGCGCTCGAGGTTCTCCAGCGTGGGCTCTTTGCCGTAGCGCTCCAGCTTCTCGAAGATGCTGGCAGGTTTCTTTATGCGCGACTCCAGATGATGGATGGGGTTGCGGTGCTTCTTGAGATTGAGATCCTGGTCGAGGATCTCGAAGCGCACCATCATCTCGCGCATGGCAGCTTGGTACTTCTGGATGATCTCGCGGGTTTTCACCTCGGCGTCACGAAGACGCTGCAGATCGTCCAGGGGGCTGCGCAGGTCGTCGGTCAACAAAAAGGGAAAGCGGCTGGCCCCCTCGCCTCTCTGCGCCTCGACTGCAAGTCGACGATCGGACGGCTGCTGCGATGCGTCTGCCATAACGAATACTCCTTCAAGCACGGCTCTACCGATCCCATGATAGCCGAGCCGTCACGTCAACGGCGTTCCGGCTGCCGAATCCCGCGCAATCATCAGATGCGCCAGGCGGAGAGGGCTGGCGGTGCGCCGGATCCTTCGACTCCGGCGGCTCCGCCTCCTGCGCTCAGGATGGCAAGGAGATCAGCGATTGGCGCTTGCAATCGGAATGACGGAAGTCGCAAAAGACCCTAGCGGCCGTGGACGCAGATGCGGTTCTTCCCCGAACGCTTCGCCCGATACAGCGCCTCGTCGGCCTTCACGAACACGTCGCGGTACGCCAGGTCATCGTCTTCCGGCACATACACGCCCATGCTGACCGACAGGGCTTTTCCCTGCGAGCCGACCTTCACGGCTGCAAGCTGGCGCTTGACCTGTTCCAGCTTGTCCAGTGCCACTTCGAGATCGATGTTTTTCAGCAGCAGCAGGAACTCGTCGCCGCCCACGCGACCCAGCACGTCGCTTTCGCGGAAGCTCGATCTCAGCACCTTGCCCACCTCATGCAGCAACGTATCGCCCTCAATGTGACCGTACGTGTCGTTCACCTACTTGAAGTCGTCGATATCGAGCGCGACGCACACGCTGTGCCGCCGCACCGATGCGTCGGCGAGCGCCGAGGCAACCAGATCCTGCGTGGCGGTATGGTTGCTCAACCCCGTCGTCGCGTCGTTTTCCGCACGGAACCGCAGATCGTGCTCGTCATCGATATTCTCTATCAACCCTACGAGATGCCACACGCCCGCGACGTCGTGGGCAACGAACAGATTGGCGCGGTACCAGGCATAGCCCTTGCCGAAGTAGTCTGCCTGATACTCGGCGCTCACCTCGTTGGCGCCCGACCGTGCATGCTGGAACATCCTGCGCACGTCGTCCATGCTGCCAGGATGGATGATTTTGCCGCGAGTTTCCGAAAGCGTTTCCAAATAATGAGGGATAACCTGGGCTTCCATGCCCTTGCCCGTGCGATCCATGTACAAAAGCACCGTGTCGGAATCCGAATCGTAGTCGAAGCTCATCTTGTGCGTCATCTCGCTGAGCAGGCGATAGCGCTCATTCTGCCAAGAGCGTTCACGCTGATCGCGCAGCTCCGCCGTCACGTCGCTGACCACTGCGTACAGAACCAGCTCGCCGTCAGGCTCGCGCGCTACGCGACCCTGGATCCGCACGTCAATCGCCTCTCCGTTATCGCGCACCGCACGAAGACCTACGTCCAATTCGTTCCCATCCGCGATGAATTCCTGGTCGACGCAACGCTGATCGAGCCGCTTCACCTCTTCGCTCAGCTCAAGCGGCGCATCCCAATCGGGATTATCGGGCGCACCCGGAAGCCCGTCGCCGAACATGGTGCTCAGTCGGTCGTTGGCATAGCGCAGCCGCACCTCGCCATCGCGCTTCGCGAACACGCCCACGCCCACCGGCAGCTTGCCCATGGTGTCCAGCACGCGCATCATGATCCTGCGATCCTCGTTCGACACGTGTTCCGTCACGTCCTTGCTGCAGCACAGCACGGCCGACTCCGACACTCGCAGCAGAATGCTCTGGTACCAGCAGCTCCTATCTTCGAACGCCATTCGGTAGGTGCAGGCGATAGGGCTGGCGCCGTCGTCTGCAAGGCATTCGTCTATCGCGGCACGTAGGCGCAAGCGATCGTCCGGCTCGGGCAGATGGTCGGTCCAGAACTTGAGCGCCTCTTCCATGGGCATGGTTCTGTCGGCGAGCGTCCTGCCCGACGAGTACAGCGAGCGGTACGTCTTGTTCTCGCCATCGAACTCGACGATCTCGTCGTACACCGAGCACAACACCATCGAATAACGGTGTATATCCTGTTCGTAGCGCTTCTGCTGGCGGTCGGACACATCCAGGAACGCGCTTTGGACGACGGTCCTGCCGTCGATATCGCGCTCCAGCGCCGACGTGCCCTCGATCCATCCCATCGAGCCGTCGCTTCGCACGAAACGATACGTGAAGCCGATGGGCGCCGCCCCGGCCTTGAGCGCCGCAACCGTCTTGGCATGCAGCTCATCGTCGTCATCGTGGATGGGTACGATCTTACCGCCCGCCGTCCCAGCACGATATGCAGCGAAATCGGCGTACCCGAATATCTCGCATCCCGTACGGTTGACGAATAGCACGCGGGGCTCGTCGTCCACCGTATAGCGCACGATGCCGCACGGAACGGAATCGCTCAACCGGCACTGCAGCTCGCTTTGCGCCTTGAGGCGTTGCTCATTCTCCTTCTCGTTCGTCACGTCGATGAGCACGGCCACCACGTACAGCGCCGTCTCGTCTCGATACATCGTCGACGCTGAAAGATGCAGCCACGCCACCTTGCCGTCGCCGCGCAGAACGCGCATAGTGCACGACGACCGCGACGCACCCGCATCCAGTTCGGCAGCCACCGCTTCGACGCGTGCGCGATCTTCCGGATGCACCACCGCAAGCGCGTCGTCCAACGTGCGGGCCTGGTATTCCTCGCGAGTGTAGCCGATCATATCGGCAGCGGCATCGCTGAAATCCAACAGACGAATGCGATCCGCCACCTCGTAGAACGCCAGACCGCCCGGAATGGTGTCGCGCGTGGCAGCCAGCCGATCGCGCAAAGCCTGCTCCTGAGTGGTTTCCTCGGCAAGCAAATAGAGGTTGCTGAGATTGCCCGCGCGCGAGAGCAGACGGATGCGGACACGGATCCAACGCCCTCGTCCGCCGCTGCGGAAACGCAGCTCGCTCTCGGAGTCGCCGCGATCGCGCACCGCGCGCAAAATAGCCTCATGCAGCGCGGCACGATCCTCGTCCAACAGCTGCGTCAGCAGGTCCTTGCGTATCCTCTCCGCCGCGTCCAAATCATCGAGCATGCCGAACAGCTCAGCGAACTGATGGTTCGCACGCGCGATCTCCAACGTTCGGTTGTCGTATTCGGCGATGGCGGCGGCGCCCACGTAGCTGTTGAAAAAATGGGTTACCGGGGAATCCGCGTTCCAAAACTCGGATGCATCATCCTGCAGATTCTCAATGATCGGCCGCTTGACGGACTCTCGACCGCCGTCCATCAACATGCGCTCGAACGTCTCGCGATCTACCGGACGCGAGAACAGATAGCCCTGCATGTACTCGCACCCTATGCTGGCCAGGTATGCTGCCTGCTTCTGGGTTTCCACTCCCTCGGCGATGACGGGCAGGTTCAGCCAGCGCGCCATGCGCACGATGGAGGCGAGGATGAGGCCGCCGCGCGAGCTCTCGTGCGCATCGAGGAAGCCCATGTCCAGCTTCAACACGTCCACAGGCACGTCTTTCAGCGTGTTCAGCGACGAGTATCCGCTGCCGAAGTCGTCCATCTCCACGGTGAAGCCGGCGCGGCGCAGTTCCATGACGGCTCCAACCAGCTGGTCAGGCGATTCCATGTACGCGCTTTCGGTGATCTCGAGGTTCAGCAGGCTGGGCGGCACATCGTAGCGCTCCACGAGCCCCTTGAGATACGAGCACAGGTCGGATCGATAGATGTCGGCGCGCGACAGGTTCACCGACAGATGCGGCACGGCGTCGCGACCGTGCGCGTCGATCCACGCGCGCAGGCAGCGGCACGCCTGATCCCACATATAGTAATCGAAGCGGGAGATGAGGCCGTTGCGCTCGAACACGGGAATGAACTCGGCGGGACCCAGCAGACCACGCTTGGGATGCTTCCAGCGCGCGAGCACTTCGGCGCCGATCATACGGCCGGTCGCATAGCAGTACTGAGGCTGGAAGAACGGCACGAACTGCCCCCGGTCGAGCGCGGTAGTCATCTCGCCCGCCAGCTGCTGCTCCTTCAGCAGCGACGCACGCAGCGTCTCGTCGTACAGCACATAGCGGCTGCCCGCAGAACCGCTCTTCGCGGCGCGCAGCGCCAAGAGCGCACGGTCGCACATGAGGTTGACGTCCAGCTCGGGATCGTCGATGGAATACACCCCCATGCGAACGAAGAAGGTGAAGTCCTGACGATAGGCAGCGAACCAGTCGTTGAACACGGCGAGCATGCGATCGGCGTCGAACAGAGAACGCGGGAAGCAGCCGATGAAATGATCGGCGCGCAACCGAGCCGCCGCCGCATTGCTCGGCAGATTGCGGCGGATCATCTCGCCGATATCAGCGAGCAGGCTATCGCCCGCCGAAGTGCCGAACAGATCGTTATACGCCTTGAAGCGATCGATGTCGCCGTACACAAGAACATACGCCTCATCGGGATGGGCGTCGATCAATGCGCGCACGCGCACGTTGAATCCGCTGCGGTTTAGAAGACCCGAGAGGGCGTCGTGCTCAGAAGGCCCGAATGAGCCCCCCCCCCCCGTCGGTTTTTTCTTCCTCCAGCGAGTCTTTTTCGATTCCAAATTCCCATGCAGGACGCATCGCCCTCCTCGCCTTCTTGGTAGGATGTATGACGATGGGGATACAGTTTAGCGCTTTACGCCCACCTGCGCCATCAAATGTGCCAAAGGGTTGAAGCGGAGACCCGAACGAAGCGGTGCGGGCGCCCAGGACGACAGGAGGCGACCCTACGATCGCTCGCGCTTCTTCGCCTCGTTCCACAGGGTTTCGCGCTCTTCGCTGGAGAGGTCTTCGATGGTTCGACCCTGCTGCCAGGCGGCTTGCTCCATCCAGGCCCATCGGTCGCGGAACTTGCGGCAGGTGGAGCGCAGCGCACCTTCTGCGTCCACGCCCATGCGGCGGCCCACGTTCACCAGCGAGAACAGCACGTCGCCGAGCTCGTCCTCGACGGCGGCGACGGCCGCCTCGGCCGCGGCGGGGTCGACGGCCGCGCCTGCGGAAGCGGCCGCGGCGTCCACCTTGCCGTTCGCCGCCTTGGGCGCGACGGCGTAGGCTTCTTGCAGCTCGGCGATTTCCTCGCGCACTTTCTCCCACACGCCGTCAAGCGAGTCCCACTCGAACCCGGCGGCCGCGGCCTTGCGAGATATCTTCTGCGCCTGCATGAGCGCGGGGAAGCTGGTGGGCACGCCGTCCAGCAGGCCTTCGCGCCGCTCGCCCGCACCGTCGGCCGCCTCGTCGGCGGCGCCCTTCTCCGCCATCTTCACCCGTTCCCACAGATCCAGCACGTCCCCGGCGTTGGCGGCTTGCGCCTCGCCGAACACGTGAGGATGGCGGCGGACCATCTTCTCGTTCACGTCGGCGCACACGTCGTTGATGTCGAACTCGCCGGCATCGGAAGCTATCTGGCTTTGCAACACCACCTGCAGCAGCACGTCGCCCAGCTCCTCGCGCAGGTGCGCGACATCGGCGGCTTCGATGGCGTCCACCGCCTCGTATGCCTCTTCGATCATGTTGTGCGCGATGCTCTGGTGCGTCTGCGTGCGATCCCACGGGCATCCGTCCGGCGCGCGCAGCGCGGCGATGGTGGCGACGAACTGGTCGAACGACGGATGGCTGCAGGGGTTGGCCGCAAGCTGGCTTGCGAGGGGCGCGGCAGGAGACGGGGATGCGATGGGCGGCGTGGGTTCGGAGGCAGTCATGGAGATCCTTTCTTCGGTTGCTCAACAGCAGTATACCGCCGCGCGAGGGGCGTGGTATGCTGCACGACAATGCGAAAGGATATCGGTATGAACCAACCCGCCGACACGAACGACCTGCCCGTGCGCGTACGCCGCGCCGCGTGGCTGGCGCGCGCAGCGTTTCTGCTGGTGTTTGCCATCAACGTGCAGTGCGCGGCGTCGTTCGTGCTTTGGCCCGATGCCTACGCACCGTCGTTCGAGGTGGCGGGCGTGCCGGGCGCCGCGGCCGTGCAGGGCCTCGGCATCGCGTTCCTCATGTGGAACGCCACCTACCCCGCCGTCATCGCCAGCCCGCTGCGCTTCCGCGCCGTGGCCGTCATCGTGCTGGTGCAGCAGGCCATCGGCCTTGCCGGCGAATCGTGGCTGCGCTTCGGGCTGCCCGCCGGCCACGCCGCGCTTTCCGCCAGCATCGAGCGCTTCATCCTGTTCGACGCCGCAGGCCTCGTGCTGATGGCGGCCGCCTTCGGGTGGCTGCTCTGGGTGAAGCGTGCAACGCCCCAGACCTGAGAGCGTGCAACGCCCCGGGCTCGAAATGGCAAAAAGATGCCGAATTCGGAAACCATCGCGCCCCTCAGGAGGGCACGGCATGCCTGTATCCATGAAGGGCACTTCGATGACCAGGTATTACGAGAAAGAGCGTTTTTCGCAGCGCCTGCGGCACGCTCCGAAACTTCCGAATTCGAGCCTTTTTCGCCACCGGCGGCACCATCGGATGCACGGGATCGGACACGGAGCGAGAAAGATGCGGCGCAACCGGAAAACAGCAGCCACGACATAGCAAAATCGGATATGCTGGCAGCCGAACCGAAAAAGAAACAGCGAGGAGCATCATGATCGATACCGCACCCGCCCCGACCGCGCAGCTCTCCCCCGAAGCGCTCGCACAGGTTCGCATCTTCCAGCAGAACGAGGTGACCGAATCCGAAGTGTACCGGCGCATCGCGGCCGGCACCAAGGACGAGAGCAACCGCGCCGCGTTGCTGCGCATCGCCGACGAGGAGGCGAAGCACGCCGCCATCTGGCAGCGCTACACTGGCGAGGCGATGAAGCCCCAGCGCGGCAAGGTGCTGCGATTCTCCCTTATCGCGCGCGTGTTCGGCTTCACGTTCGCCGTCAAGCTGATGGAGCGGGGCGAGGAGAAGGCCCAGATCTCGTACGAGGAGCTGGCGAAAGAAGCGCCCGAGGCGCTGGGCATCCGCGCCGACGAGGAATCGCACGAGCAGGCGCTGCTGGCGATGCTGGACGAGGAGCGCCTGTCGTACGTGGGCAGCATGGTGCTGGGCATGAACGACGCCATGGTGGAGATGACCGGTACGCTGGCGGGTCTGACGCTGGCTATGCAGAACACGCGTCTCATCGCGCTTTCGGGTCTGATCACCGGCATCGCAGCCACCCTGTCGATGGCGTCGAGCGAGTACCTGTCGTCGAAGAGCGAGGGGCGTCCCGACGCGCTGAAGTCGGCTTCGTACACGGGCGTCGCCTACCTCGTGACGGTAGCGCTGCTGATTCTGCCGTACCTGCTGTTCGACGAGTCGCACTACCTGTGGGCCATGGGTACCATGGTAGTCATCGTGCTGCTGATACTCGTGGTGTTCAACTACTATCTCTCGGTGGCGCAGGATCTTCCGTTCAAGAAACGATTCGGCCAGATGGCCGGCATCAGCCTGGGCGTGGCGGCGCTGTCGTTCGTCATCGGCATCCTGGTGAAGCAGTTCCTGGGCGTGGATATCTAAGTGGCGCGAAAAGGGACAGTCCCCTTTCGCGCCATTCGTGAGCGTATCGAAGGCGTGTCAAATCACCCGTCCCTTTGACACGCTTTGACGCGCTTGGTACAGCTCCGCTTTGAAACGTTCCGAAGTTTTCTCAAACCAATTGAGAAAACTTCGGAATACCCGCCGGATTCTCAACTCAATTTCGTTTTTAGCACCCCGCTTCGCTCCTTCGCACGCATGGTCGGGAGCTACGCCAAAATCGCCTTCAAGTCCTCCTCCGGCGTGGTGATGGGGCGGACGTCGAACTCGCGCACCAGCACATCCAACACGCCGGGCGACACGAATGCGGGCAGAGTCGGACCCAGGTAGATTCCGCGAATCCCCAGATGCAACAGCGTCAGCAGGATGGACACGGCCTTCTGCTCGTACCACGACAGCACCAGCGTCAGCGGCAGGTCGTTCACGCCGCAGTCGAACGCCTCGGCCAGCGCCACGGCCACGCGGATGGCGCCGTACGCGTCGTTGCACTGACCCATGTCCATGATGCGCGGCAGACCGCCGATAGTGCCCAAGTCCAGGTCGTTGAAGCGGAACTTGCCGCACGCCAGCGTCAGGATGATGCTGTCGTCGGGAGCCTGCTGCACGAAGTCGCGGAAGTAGCTGCGGCCCGGACGCGCACCGTCGCAGCCGCCCACAAGGAAGAAACGGCTGATGGCGCCTTGCTTCACCGCGTCGACCACGGTGTCGGCCACGCCGAGGACGGCGCTGTGGCCGAAGCCCGTGGTGAACGTGCCGGTCGTATCGGTTGCAGCCGCATAACCGCCCAGCTCCAGCGCACGCTGGATGAGCGGCTCGAAGTCTTTCCCGCCGTCGGGCGCAGCCTCAACGTGCATCATGCCGGGGTACGCCACAGGACCGGTGGTGAACACGCGGTCGGCGTAGGAGGCCGCCGGCGGCATGAGGCAGTTCGTGGTGAACAGGACGGGCGCGGGCAGGTCGGCGAACTCGACGCGCTGGCTCTGCCATGCGGTTCCCACATTGCCCTTGAGGTGGGCATAGCGCTTCAACTCGGGATACGCGTGCGCGGGAAGCAGCTCGCCGTGCGTGTAGACGTTCACGCCGCGGCCTTCCGTCTGATCGAGCAGCAGCTTGAGGTCGTGCAGGTCGTGACCAGAGACCACGATGAAGGGGCCGGCTTCCACCGCGCGCGTCACCGTGGTGGGCTCCGGCGTGCCGAACGTCTCGGTGTTCGCCCGATCGAGCAACTCCATACAGCGCAGGTTCACCTCGCCCACCTTGAGCGACAGCGGCAGCAACACGTCGGCGTCGGCCTCGTCGTCGGCCAGCGCGGCCAAGCCTTCATGCAGGAAGGACGACACCGCGTCGTCGCGATAGCCCAGCGCCGCTGCATGATAGGCGTAGGCCGCCAGCCCGCGCAGACCGAACAGCACCAGCGACTTGAGCGAACGCGCGTCCTCGGGTGCGTTCCACAGCATGGCCAGATCGTAGTCGGGCGCAGCCCCCACCTGCGCCGACGCTGCAACGGAATCGCGCTCGGCATGGACGCGCGCGAGGAGGTCGGCCAAGGCCGCATCGTCGAAATCAACGTTCGTCAGCGTAGCGAACAAACCTTCCATCGCAAGATCGTCCGCCGTTCGCCGCGCGTCCCCGTTCATCCCCGCAGCACGTACGGTTCGCGCCAGAGCAACGAGCGCGCCCGTCACCTCGTCCTGCAAAACAGCCGTGCTCGCCTGCTTGCCGCACACGCCGGTCGCCCCGGTGCAGCCAGTACATCCAGCCGTCTGCTCGCATTGGAAGCAGAACATCGTCGCCGTATCGCCCATGTCTCGTCCTCTCTTGCGCCTGCGCTCAAACCCCGCCAGAGCGGCGCGAAAGGGGACTGCCCCCCTTCGCGCCGCATGCCGTTCACGGTGCAGTGCGCAGCGCTCGGTCATCGCTTGCTTGCCTGATGACGCTTACCCTACGATACTGGTTCAAGCATTTCCGTTGTATTTACAACAAAGGAGCCCTATGGAACACCACCTGCCCCTCATCGGCCGATCGCCCCTGTTCGCGAACATCGACGCCGCCGACCTCGCGCCCATGCTGCAGTGCCTGGGCGCGCGGAAGCGCACATTCCCCAAAGGCTCCTACCTCTTCCGCGTGGGCGACCGCACCACGGCGATGGGTATCATGCTGGAAGGCTCGGTACGGCTGGAGAAGGAGGACTACTGGGGCAACCGCAGCATCCTCGCATCGTTCGGACCGGGCCAATCGTTCGCCGAAGTGTATGCCTGCGAGCCCGACCTGGCCTTCGACATCAACGTGGTGGCAGCCGAAGACGCGACCGTGCTGTTCCTGGACATCGGGCGCGTGACCACCATGTGCCCGTCGTCGTGCGCGTTCCACGCCCGGCTCATCCGCAACCTGCTGGGCATCGTGGCGAAGCGCACCCACGCGCTGACGCGCAAAATCGAGCACACCACGAAGCGCACGACGCGCGCCAAGCTGCTGTCGTACCTCTCCGACCAGGCGGAAGCCGCGCACGCCAGCCGCTTCGTCATCCCGTTCGACCGCCAGGAGCTGGCCGACTACCTGTCGGTGGACCGCAGTGCCATGTGCGCCGAGCTGTCGCGGATGAAAAGGGACGGCCTCATCGACTACAATAGGAACCAGTTCGAGATCGTGCGAAGGAGCGCCCTATGATCGACCCGCGCAAAGCAGCCCTCATCATCATCGACATGCAACACGGGTTCCTCGACTCCTCGTCGGCGCTATGCGTGGCGGGAGCCGCAGCCACCGTGCCCGCCTGCACGCGAGCGCTCAACCGAGCGCGCGAGCTGGGAATGCCCGTGTTCCACGCCATCCGCGAGTACGCTGCCGACGGCTCGGATGTGGAAGCCGCGCGGCATCGCGGCTGGGTGGAAGGCGGCAAGCCCGTGTCGCGCGCCTGCGCCAGCCCGCGCACGCTGGACGAGTACGAACCGCTGGCGCCGCAGCCGGGCGACCGCGTGATCGCGAAGCCGCGTTTCTCCGCGTTCTTCGCCACGCAGCTGGACCTGGTGCTTCGCCGCCTGGGCGTGGGCACCGTCGTGCTCATCGGCACCACCACGCCGAACTGCATCCGCACCACCTGCTACGACGCGCTGTCGCTCGACTACAATGTGGTGCTGCTGGAAGACTGCACGTCGTCGCGCACGCCGGAGGTGCAGGCGGCGAACATCGAGGACATGGCCTTCATCGGCGCCCACATCATGACCTGCGACGAATTCTGCGAACGCGGTCTGGCGAACGTCGCAGACGTGGCGGGCGGAGTGCGCGAGGCATGCTTCGAGGAGGCAGCCCGATGATCGAGAACGTGGAAACGCTGGACGATCCGCGGCTGGATGCGTTCGCGCGGCTGACCGAGGCGCAGCTGCGCAGCAAGCTGGAGCCGGAGAAAGCGCTGTTCATCGCCGAGTCGGGCAAGGTGATTGAGCGCGCGCTGGCGGCTGGCATGGAGCCTCTGTCGCTGCTCATGGAAGCGAAATGGCTGCCCGCGATGCAGCCGATCATCGACGAGATCTCCGCGCGCTGGGGCGACGGCGTCCCCGTGTTCGTCGCACCGCACGACGAGTTGACGAAGCTCACCGGGTTCGAGCTGACGCGCGGCGCGCTGGGAGCGTTCCGCCGCCCGCAGCTGCCCAGCGTGGCCGATATCGTACGCGGAGCGCGGCGCATCACGGTGCTGGAAGACATCACGAACCACACGAACGTCGGCGCCATCTTCCGCTCGGCCGCAGCCCTCGGCATCGACGCCGTGCTGGTGACGCCCGCCTGCTACGATCCGCTGTACCGGCGCGCCGTGCGCGTGTCGATGGGCACGGTGTTCCAAGTGCCGTGGACGCGCATCGGCGAAGAGGCCGGCGCGGGCGCGACGGGCACGGGCGGCTGGGCGCCCGACGGCGTGCCGCTGCTGCATGAGCTGGGCTTCAAGACCGCAGCCTTCGCGTTGACGGACGACTCGGTGCCGCTGGACGATCCCGCCCTCAACGCCGAGGAGCGCCTGGCGCTGGTGTTCGGCACCGAGGGCGACGGCCTCGCGCACGACACCATCGCCCGCTGCGACTACACCGTGCGCATCCCCATGGCCTGCGGGGTGGACTCGCTCAACGTGGCCGCCGCCAGCGCCGTAGCCTTCTGGCAGCTGCGCGCGTAAACCCCACGGCACGGCAGCTGCGGCGCGAATTCGCCCCGGCGGCAGCACGGATTCGCCCCGGCGCAGCACGGACTCACGGTTATGAACGATTTTTTCCAGCTGAAGAAAATCCCACCTGGGGTTATGCGCGCGAATTCGGCTTCGTCGGCGAAATAATCGTTCATAACCGTGAGTCCGTGCTGCGCGACCATCGAGCGGCAGCCCCCGGCCGGCTATCGACCAAACAGTTCTTTGTGGAGCCTCATGTGCGCGCGCGTGAACCCGGGATCTTTGTACCGAAGCTGTTTCCCCAGCCGCTCGGCGATCAGGTGCGCGATCCCGTTCAGCTCTCCGCTGCGATCGAGCTGCCATTTCGTCACCGAAACCACCGTGACCCCCATGGAAACCAACGCGTCCCGGCGCATCGAGTCTTTCGCCATGCGCTCGGCTTCCGCATGAACGCCGCCGTCGTATTCGACATCAAGCTTGACGGACGGCCAATACAAATCGCAAACGAGATACTTCCTGCCCGCGATGCGCCGCTCTCTCCGCCCCAGGTCGATTCGGCAGTTCAAGCGAGGAGCCTCGATGCCGTACCCTCCCAAACGATACGGAAGGCACAAGAGCATGGCGAGGGCGGTTTCCCGAGGCGATGCCGAATCGCCCATCACGTATTGCAGCGCTCGAGCCGCCTTCTTCCTTCCGTGCACAGGACCCACGTTTTCCGTGAACGCGCGCAACCGCTCGACGGTGGTCAACGGCGCGCATTCCCGAATCTCGTCGCACCACGTGTCGTAGGTGCCGCACAGCTCGAAACCCAGCGCGATAAGCTTCTCCAGCCCCAGCACATTGGCCATCTGGACGAAGCAGAGCTCGGGCGAGCAAACGCAGAAACCGTTCCGCGTGTCCAAAATCGATCCGACAGGAAGATCGGCGCTCTCCACATGGCAGACCACCTCGCTCGACATACGGCGCGCCGCGTCGCTGCCCACCAGCACGTGCAGCGGACGCGTGAGCCACCACGGACCGGGGTCGGCAAGCTCGCCCTTCCGCGGAGGAGCCGCAAGGAACCGCCGGGGGTCTTGGACGGTGCGAAAGCTTCGCGAACCGACGCGAACCGACCTCCAATATTCCAACGCGGATAGATGGCTGAGAACTGGCTCCATGCCATCATAGTAGGATATTCGCTCAAAAGTTCACAGTGCGACTAAGCGAAAAAATGCACGGATTCACGGTTATGAACGATTTTTCCAGCTGAGAAAAATCCCACCTGGTGTTATGCGCGTGGAGACGGCTGATTCGGCGAGATAATCGTTCATAACCGTGAATCCGTGCTGCCGAAAGGGAGGGAGGGAGGGAGGGAGGGAGCCGAACGAGACGTCAACCCCGCCCCGCTATCTCGTCCGGGGGTGAGACGGGGACGCGAAGGGGACGGGGTCGATGTCTCATTGCGTCCTACACCGTGTCGCCAGGGTGGCCGGTGTGGTTCACCTTCGTGGCCAGCGGGTGCTCCTTGAGCGTGAGCATCAGCACGAAGCCCACCACCAGCAACGGCACCACGTACAGGAAGATGGGCACCAACGCGTCGCTGTACGCCGAGGTGATGATGGCGCGCGTGCCGCTGTCGAGGTGCTGCACGAAATCGGGCGTGATGCGGTTCATGTTGATGTTGTCCACGTGCGGCAGCTTGGCGGCCAAGTCGGCGGTCAGGCGCGACGTGAACAGCGCGCCCACCAGCGACGCGCCCAGCGTGGAGCCGATCTGCCGGAAGAAGTTGTTCGCCGCCGTCGCCGTGCCCACGATGGCGTGCGGGAACTCGTTCTGCACGATGAGCACGAGGATCTGCTGGCCCAGACCGATGCCGAAGCCCAGCACGAACAGGAACACGCCCGTCACCACCAGCGGCGTGCCCACGGTCAGCTGCGACAGCAGCACGAACCCCACGGCCGTCACGGCGCACGACGCGATGGGCATCCACTTGTAGCGCCCCGTTTTCGTGGCGAGGAAGCCCGTGCCCACCGCCGTGATCAGCACGCCCGCCATCATCGGCACCGTCATGAGACCCGCCTGCTCGGGCGCCAGCCCCTCGACGATCTGGAAGTACGTGGGCAGGTACGATATGGTTCCCATCATGCCGAGCATGATGAACATGCCGGTGACCGTGCACACCACGAAGTTGCGGTTCTTAAACAGCAGCATGGGGATGATGGGCTCCTTCGCCTTGCGTTCCACCAGCACGAACGCAACCGCCGCCACGAAGAACAGCGCGAATATCTGCGGCGAGATCCACGGGAACAGCGTGCCGCCCCACGCCGTGGCCAGCACCAGCGACGACACCGACACGGCCATGGCCATCATGCCGCCGATGTCGATGGGCGGGCGGTCGTCGCGCCGCACGGGCTTCGTCAGGAAGAACGCCACGGCCGCGATGGCCAGCAGCGCCAGCGGTATGTTGAACGCGAACAGCCAGCGCCACCCCGTCACCTGCACGAACCAGCCGCCCAACAGCGGCCCCACCACCGTGGACACCGCGAACACCGAACCCATGAGGCCCATGTACTTCCCTCGCTGACGCGGCGGGATGATGTCGGCGATGGTAGCTTGCGCCAGGATGATAAGGCCGCCTCCGCCGAGCCCCTCCACGGCGCGGCCCGCGATGAGGCCGTCCATGCTGGGCGCGAGCCCGCACGTGGCTGACCCCACGATGAAGATGGACAGCGCGATGATGAACAGGTACTTGCGGCCGAACAGGTCGCCCAGCTTGCCGTAGATGGGCATCATGACGGTGGACGCCAGGATGTACGCCGTGGTCACCCACTGCATATGGTCGACGCCGCCCAGATCGCCCACGATGGTGGGAAGCGCGGTGGCCGTCACCGTCTCGGACAGCGTGCTGACGAACATGGCCAGCAGCAACCCGGCGAACACGGCGGCCACGCCGCGCGAATGCTCGGGCTTGGGCTCGCTCGCGGGCACGCCGCCCTGCCGCGCCGACGCTGCGGCAAGCTCGCGCGCGCGGGTGCGCGCCGCCGCGTCGCGGGCCGCGTCGGACGTGGTCGAGGCCGAGACATGGCCGGAGCGTGCTGCGGTCGAAGGCGCATCAAAGGCCGCCGCGCGCTCGGCATCGTCGACGGTCGAGGTCAGCGGGGTGGTTTCGGGTTCGTCGCTTTCGTGCACGCGCGCCGCGTCCGCGGGCGCGAGCGCCGTCCGGTCTATGCCTTCCATGCCTGCTCCTTATCGCTGCGTGATCCTTTCCAGTATGGCCGCGGTCGCGCGGACGAGCATGCGGCCGCAGCACACGGAAACCGAACGGTCAGCAGAGCGTCGCGCACTCGTGGGGAAGCCCGCCAACGCCCGAACGAAGCCCCCGAGCAGAGGAGGAATGCTGGCGCAGAATGATGGCCTAGCAGGTCGCGATGCCGTCCTCGCCGAGGCCCTCCCGCATCGGAACGCGAATGTTTCACGTGAAACATTCGTACGCCACCGTCCGCTCTCCCTTCCGATGCGCTATGCGTTTTGCATGCGCGCGAAACCTGTCCGCTACTCGGCGCGCGCGTCGAGTAGAATACGGGGAACGAGGAGGGAGGGGATATGCAGCACGAAACCAAGCCGGAATCCGCGGGCGCGAAACGCACGCTCGCGGGCAGCGCCGTGGGATACGGCATCGTGTGCGGGCTGACGTTCCCCCTCATGATCTCCAGCACGTTCCTTCAGGAGATGAGCCTGTCGCACGGGGCGGGCGATGCGTTCGGCGCACTGTTCTTCCTCGCGTACGCGCTGACGATGGCCGGCACCGCGCTGGCCCACGCTCTGCGCCGCAAGCCCACGCGCCGCGCGCGCATCGTCAGCGCCTTCGCCGCAGCCTTCCTGGGCAACGCCCTCATGTTCGCGCGGCTGGTGGGGCTCATCGAGGGCGGCTGGCCGTACGCCATCGCCGCCTCGAGCCTGATCGGCTACGGATTGGCCACCGCCGAACTGGCGTGGATGGCGCGCATCACCAGCCTGCACGAGCGCGGCCAGGTGTCGCTTGCGCGCACCGTGCCGCTGTCGTTTCTGTGCGGCGGAGCGGTAGCGGCCGTCATCTTCGTCGCATCGGGCACCTTCGAGCTGCTGTTCGCGCTGGCCATCATCGTGGTTTCGGCGTTGCCGCTCGTGCGCACGGCGCCGATAGATGCAACGGCACGGCGCGTCAGCCTCGCGCAGGGCGGCGCGGGCGACTTCGTAAAAGCGGTGTCGTACCTGGCGGTGTTCTCGTTCGTGTTCGGCGCGGTGAGCCAGGTGGCAACCGTGGTTGAGGAGCCCGTGCCCATCGCCGCGCAGGCCGTGCTGGGCATCTTGCTGGCAGCCGGCATCATGCTGGCGTACGTGGTGCGCAAGAAGCACGCGCTGTCGGTGGGCGATTTGTACGACATCCTGTTCCCCATCGTGGCCGTGGCGCTGATCGCGCTGCCGTTCATCACCTCGCCCATCGTGCACGTGATTGCGGCGGTGCTCGTGTTCGTGGCGTTCTACCTGTCGGGCATGAACGTTCGCATCGCCGTGTGCCTGCTGGGCGAACGCGACCACGTGTCGATGTGGGTGTACCTGAGCGTAGCGCTGGGGGCGTCGGCGCTGCTGATCCTCGGAGGCGTCGCGTTCGGCGCGGCGGTGATCGCGCAGGATATGCTGGTGACGGGACTCGCGCTCATCTCACTTGTGTCGCTGTTCGTGCTGGCGCTCAACCCCATCGTGGCGAAGCGGCTGGAAACCCGACGCGCGCAGAAGGAAGCGCCGTCGTCGTCGCCTGTACCCGAGACGAGCGACGTGCGCACGATGCAAGTCGATCTGCTGCGCTCGTTCGCCGCCGCCCATGCCCTCACCGCCCGTGAAACCGACGTGCTGATCCTGTTGTGCCAAGGCCGCACGCGCACGTACATCGCCGACGAGCTGGGGCTGTCGCCGAACACCATCAAGGGCTACATCCACAACGTGTACCAGAAGAGCAGCGCCGTCGACAAGCAAGACCTCCTCGACCGCGTCGAGCTCCACGCGGAGGGACGCCCGCTGTCGTCCTGAGCGAGCGCAGCATTCGACAGGCCAGCAGACTGTCGAACTCCCGAGCGCGCGAAGCGAGCGCAGGGGGACCCGCTAAGCGCGGGGTCGAAGGATCCCGTGCGGCGGCAGCTGCGGCGCTTCCAGTTGGCACCGCACGGGATCCTTCGACCCCGCGCCTTACGGCGCTGCGCTCAGGATGACAAGGTGCAGCGGCGCTCCGCCTCCCGACCCGCCTTCGCGCCTCCACCCTCCACCCCTCCACTATGGAGGGTTTTCCCAATCCACCCACTTTGGCGCTGGCGGGGCGGCCCCGTTCCCTGGCAGGATGGCGACAGCGGATCGACCGGAGGAGGGTCGACCGCCGACAAGAAGCATCGTCGAACAGGGAGGATCATCATGAGCACAGAGGGAAAGAACATCGCATCCGCAGGCGTTTCGCGCCGCTCGTTCCTTATGGGACTGGGCGCGACGGCAGCCGTCGTAGCCGGAAGCGGCCTCGCCGGCTGCGCGCCGCAAAACACCGCGGCGCCCGCAAGCACCGAAAGCGGTTCCAATGCCGCAAGCGCCGGCAACGCGTCGAGCGCAACCAACGCCCAGAAGCCCGACACCATCCAAGCCGCCGCCGAGACCCCGGCCGAGAAGCAGGAAACCAAGGACGTCGACTTCGTCATCGTGGGCAGCGGCGTGGCCGGTATGAGCGCGGCCGTGGAGGCCTCGCGCGCCGGCGCCAAGGTAATCGTGCTTGAAAAGCACAACGTGACCGGCGGCGATTCGTCCATCTGCTCCGGCAACTTCTATTGCTGCGGCGCGAAGAAGCAAGACGAGCTGGGCTACACGAACTACGGCACGCCCGAAGAGGTGGCGCAGTTCTTCTTCGACCAGTCCGACGGAGACGCGAACATGGACATCTGCCGCCTCGTGGCCGAGAACGGCGGCGCGGCCATGGATTGGCTGGTGGAGCTGGGCTGCGACTTCGACAAGAAGCCGGGCGACAACGTGTCCGACCGCTCCATGCTGTCGACCACCAGCGGCAAGGGCATCGTGGACAACCTCATCGCCGAAGCCGAGAAGAACGGCGTGGAAATCATGATGGAAACGCGCGCCATCGAAGTGCTCATGGACGGCGGCAAGGCCGCGGGCGTGAAGGCGCGCCAGGGCAAGACCGAGTACACCATCAACGCGAAGGCCGTCATGCTGGCTTCGGGCGGCTTCGACGGCCAGGATTGGGCGAAGGAGCTGTACGCGCCCGGCACCGTGGGCTGGCACACGTTCAGCAGCCCCAGCAACACGGGCGACGGCATCGAGCTGGCGAAGCAGACCGGAGCGATGACGCTGCTGAAGGGCGGCCTGTCGCAGATCCACCTCGTGGGCCGCGAACCGCTGCCGCTCAACGACGAGCTGAGCGCGCTGCGCATGGTGAACACGGGCGTATTCGTCACCGACCTGGGTTATCGTTGCGCGAACGAGTCGATGACCAGCCAGTTCGACTACTTCACGCCTTTCGTGGAAAGCGGCCGCAAGGAATTCACCATCATCTGCGACTCGCAGCAGCCCGAGAAGCGCATGGAGCTCATCAAGAAGGGCGTGGAGAAGGGCGTCGTCGACACGGCCGACACCATCGAGGAGCTGGCCGAGGCTGCCGGGCTGCCCTCCTACCCGCTGATGAAGACCATCGAACGCTACAACGAGCTGTGCGAGGCCGGCGAGGACACCGACTTCCACAAGAAGCCCGAAGACCTGCATGCCATCGAGAAGGCGCCGTTCTACGCCATCCAGATCACGCCGAACACGAACGACTCGTTCGGCCAGCTGGCCATCAGCACGAAGGCCGAAGTGCTGGACGCCGACCGCAAGCCCGTCCCCGGCCTGTACGCCGGCGGCACGCTGGGCAACGCCGAGCTGTTCTACATGCGCTACGCCGTGAGCGGCTCGTCCATGTGCATGGGCACCGTCACCGGCCGCATCGCCGCCCAGTCGGCTCTGGAATACTACGGCGCGTAACGCGCCGAACGCCCGGGAGCCGGCACGCCCGGGGCCCGGGCGTCATCACACCGCCTTCCCTCCCCTCACGCCCTCTGGCTCTCGCCAGAGGGCGCTTTGCATACAAACGGGTCGCAGCCGCATCGTGGCCGCCGGCTCTCAAAACCGTCGTTCGGGCTCCTTCTCCTGTTCGACCCCGAATGTTGGTCCTTCGCTGTTTCTAGTGGGTACCATACCTCTCGGGGATCCCGAGCGACAGCTTCCCCAGGTGCAGGAAGATCATCGCCTTGAAGTTCTCGAAGTTGCGGTACCCCCTCGCCGCGCGCTTGACCGACTGGATGACGGAGTTCAGCCC
>NZ_WWRZ01000004.1:0-148646 GCF_009875595.1 Eggerthella sp. BIOML-A1
GGAATGACCTGCATGCAAGCGGCCCTTATCGCATGGATTACGATTAGGCTCTGGACACACTTTCTTGCCTATAACCCACGCTTCCGATGGGATGCGTTCACGCCGCTGAGCATAAAAAAGCAGGCCACCGGTTTCTCCGATGACCTGCTCTAAGTTGCTGGTCGGGTTGACAGGATTTGAACCTGCGACCCCTTGACCCCCAGTCAAGTGCGCTACCAAACTGCGCCACAACCCGTTGTGCTTGCCCGGTTGCTCTTGCGAGCTTCCCAAACAGCGTTGACTATCTTAACGGTAACCTGCCGGCTTTGCAAGACATTACTTCAAGGTATTTTGCCTTCCCTCTCAGATTCCTCGATGCGATGCAAAAGCTCTTCGCGCGTATGGACGCCGAGCTTCCGGTAGATCGATTTCGTATGAGCCTTGATGGTGTTCTCGGACACGACGAGCTCTTCCGCAATAGACGCGATGGTGCGCGCTCGTGCAAGCTCGGCAAGCACTTCCCGCTCGCGCCCGCTCAGCCGATACCGCGCGCTCACCGTCGCGCATTGGCGCGCGATAGCTGACGCCAGCGAAGGCTCGCGGCTCTCCTGACGCGCGCCTTCTTCGGAAGAGGCCTCGACGACCCTCGCCTTCACGGGTGCGACGTACTCGAACGAGTATTCCTCCTCGTCGAAGTTGTTCACGCGAAAAAGGCTGTACGACTTGCTTCCCAACAGCAGGAAACCCGCGACGAGCAAGGCATACGTCACAGCGAGCACGGTGAGGGCCGTGCCTTGTGCTCCGAACCACCGCTCGGTTCCCGCGATGATCGACCCTAGCAGCAGTCCTCCTACGTTGGCGAGCATGGCGCTGGAGAACAGGCGCGTCGGATTCGCGTCGGTCGTGGCCGCGATGGGCCCGAGGGCTAAATACACCATCGCCAGGAACAAGTAGTATCCCGTGTACAGCAGGCTGGGAACTGCGAAGGCGTAATCGTCGCGCGCGAGCAGGTACGTGACCATGGCCGCACTGAGGAGGCAGAGCACGAAGCCGGGAACGAGCAGAATGCCCCGACGCTCCGCCGCAGTCTCGGCCAGGGCGATGAGCGCCAGCGCCACGGCCGCGACTGCAAGCACGCTCGGCCATTCGACGGCGCTCGCATACACCGCCTGCAACCCGTCCGCATTGCGGAGGTAGTTGTACGGAATGGAGAACACGGCGATGCAGACGAAGAACAGCGCGGGCGACTTGCGATTCGCGGAATCCCCTTTCGCGCGCCATGCCCCCGAGGAGCCGACCAACCTGCTTCGCGCGCCGGCGAGGCTCCCCAGGGACACGAGGGGCAGCATCGCGAACATCGCCACGGACAACGGCGCGGGAAGCAGTATCTCGACAAGATACGCGACGACGGCGAGCGTCGCGGCCGAAAGCGTCACCAACAGCTGCTCGCCTTTGGGATCGAGGTACTTGTACAGCTCGCCCCACATGATGATCAGGGGCGTGGCCCCGCACGCCACGAGCACGTTGCCCGCATAGTTGCATGCTGGCGACGAAAAGAGCAGGTTCCCGACGAGCAGCAGCGCGATGCCGCCGACCAGGCATAGCGCTGCTGCCGGATGCAGAGCGCGCTTCTCCAGAAGCGGGGTTATTCGGCGAGAGAGCGCGAAGATCAGCAAGAACACGGTGAACGTGCCCAAAGAGTTGGCGATCCACGCGCTGCCCGGCTCGACTTCGGACTGCACGCCGATCACGCTCCCCAAAAACGTGATCGAATGCAGAAAGGACCACTGGGCGCTCATGCCCACCAGCGCCAGCAGAATGCCCATGGCGTGATACGAGCTGTAATGCGGCAGCTTGTCCTCCTGCGGCTTTTCCTTCAAAGACAGGATTCCTGCTTCCATACGGTTCCCCTCCCCTACGGTTCTCAGATCATACCCCACTTTGCATTCGAGGCCTTACCCGTTACGGGTAATTCTCGCGCAGTCCGCACGGATTCTACCTATGGCGGGTGATGGCTGCGCAGCGTACGCGACGATAGAATTCCCGTAGGATCTGCGCTTCGCCGCAAGTTCTCAGGAGGGATTCGAAAAGGAGGCATCATGGATCTGACAAGAAGGAGCTTTCTCGGCATCGCCGGAACCGCGGGCTTGATCGCAGGGGCGGGTTTGGCAGGGTGCGCGCCGACGAGCGCGAACACGGGCGGATCGCAGCAGGATGCGCCCCAGGACGAGAAGGGCGCCCGCACCAAGACGTTCGACGCAGTGGCTACCTACGACTGCGACATCTGCATCTGCGGCGCCGGCAACTCCGGGCTTTCCGCCGCCGTCGAGGCCGCCCAGCAAGGGCTCGGCGTAGTGGTCCTGGAAAAGCAGGGAGGAACGGGAGGCGGCGGCATCGGCACCGAAGGCGTGTTCGCTGTCAATTCGGAGATGCAGCAAGCGGCCGGGATCTCCATCGAGCCCGCCGAGATCATATCCACCGAGATGGAATACTCCCACAATCGAGCCAACGGCTTGAAGTGGTTCGACCTTGTTCAGGCTTCGGGCGAGAACATCGCCTGGCTCAAGGAATGCGGGGTCAACTTCACCGGCGTGGTCGACGATTATCACGGCGGCAAGTTCGAGACGTTCCACTGGTTCGGCGAAAACCGAGCCCACGACGACTTCTCGCCCGCGATGACCTCGAAGGCGAAGGAACTCGGCGTGGAGTTCCTCATGAACTGCCCGGCCATAGAGCTAATCAAAGGCGGCGACGGTTCCGTGAACGGGGTGTACGCGAAGAAGCTCAACGGGGACTACGTCCAGGTGAACGCGAAAGCGGTGGTCTTGGCCACGGGCGGTTTCGCCAACAACGACGAGTATCTCCAAGAAGGAGGCTTCTCGGACACGACGAACGTCAAGCGGTTCCTCTACGGCTACGACGGCGACGGGGTGCGCATGGCGCTTGAAGCCGGCGGAGCCAGCAACATACCGCGTATGTCGGGCTTGATGCAGTTGACCGTGTCAGGCGCCCCCGGCGGCGAATACGGCACGTACGGCCGCGGAGACGGGCTGGTGGTGGCAGGCCACAATCCCTGCTCGCTGTGGATCAACGAGGACGGCCAGCGCTTCTGCGCCGAATCGGCCGGCGTCGACAACTGGATGAGCGACATGATCCCCTCGCTCGCGCACCAACGGCTCTACTCGATCTACGACGCCAAGGTGTTCAAGGATGCCTACGACGGCATGATAGCCCCTCGCCTCGATTGGGAAGCCACCCAGGAGGAGCTTGCGCAGCGCATACGGGAGAACCCCCACGACGACTTCTTCAGCGCCGACACGCTCGAGGAGCTGGCGAAGAAGGCATGCGACGCGTTCGGGCTGGATCTGGACACCGTGCTCGCCTCGATCGCCGACTACAACGACATGTGCGACAAGGGCGACGACGCCTATTTCGGGAAGCCGAGCGAGTATATGCAGAAGCTCGACAACCCGCCCTTCTATTTCTGCTACATGCCGCAATCGTGCATGGTGACGTTCGGAGGCATTCGCACGAACCGCAAGATGGAGGTCGTCGACAAAGCGGGCAAGCCGATACCCGGCCTCTATTCGGCCGGCGTCGACTCGGCCGACCTGTGGCCCAACATCTACACGATCAATGTCCCGGGCGGCACGAACGCGAACAACATCAACTCGGGCCGCTTCGCCAGCCGCTTCGCCGCCGCCTACATAGGCTCGTCGCGCAAGGGATCGGTAACTTCGGAGGGAGACACGTCCCCATCCGTCTTGGAAGCCGCCTGGTCCATGCCGCAGGGGACGCTCAAAGACGGCACGTACCGCGACACCGAGTTCGGCATGTTCAGCGACATCACGGTGGAAGTGACCATCGAAGGAGGATCGATCGCCGCGATCGCCCAGGAAAGCGAGCTCGAAACTCCCTACGTCGGGCAGGCGGCTATGGAGGACGTCTTGATACCGGCCGTCATCCAAGCCCAAGACGTGCAGGTCGACACCGTCGCCGGGGCGACGCGCACGTCGCAAGCGTTCCTCACCGCCGTGCAGAAGTGCTGCGAAGAGGCGGCATCCTAGAGCAGGGCCGCCGCAAGATGCAGGGCGCCGGTCCAAGGCGCCCTGCATCCGTTCCTACGCCAGGAACTGCATGGCCTTGTTGAGAATCTCGTCGGCGAGGCGAGTCTTGGACATGCGGGGAAGCTCCTCGACGTCCTGATCGTCCACGAACCATACCACGTTGTCGTCGGCACCGAACGCGCGGCCGCCTCCCACTTCGTTAGCGACCACCAGATCGGCGTGCTTGGATACGAGCTTCTTCTCGGCGTTCGCCACCACGTCGTTCGTCTCGGCGGCGAAGCCCACCACCACCTGCTGCTCCTTGCGCTCGCCCAGCGTGGCCAGGATGTCCGGGTTCTCGACGAGGTCGATGGTGCCCAGCTCGGCGTCGGCGATGCCCTTCTTCAGCTTATGCCCGGCCGCCTCGCGCGGACGCATGTCCGCCACCGCCGCCGCGAAGATGGCGATATCGGCGTCTTCGAAAGCGTCCTCGGCCGCCGTGAACATGTCGCGCGCCGTCTTCACGTGCACCATATGCACGCCTTGCGGGGCGGGCAGCGACACGGGTCCCGAAATAAGCGTCACGTCGGCTCCGCGAAGAGCCGCAGCGCGGGCGAGAGCGT
The DNA here is from genome assembly GCF_009875595.1 of Eggerthella sp. BIOML-A1. Lineage (NCBI taxonomy): Bacteria > Bacillati > Actinomycetota > Coriobacteriia > Eggerthellales > Eggerthellaceae > Eggerthella > Eggerthella sp. BIOML-A1. Next base: position 4,649 of record NZ_WWRZ01000004.1, read on the forward strand.
AGCCGGTCTTGCCGGAGGAGTGGTTCGAGATGTAGCGAACCGGGTCGATGGGCTCAACCGTGGGGCCCGCGGTGATCATGACACGGCGCCCGGCCAGGTCGCGCTTCACGCCCAGCTCGTCCAGCGTTGCCGACACGATGTCGTCCACCTCGGCCAACCGGCCCTTGCCGATGTCGCCGCACGCCAGGTAGCCGTCGCCTGCATCGATGAAGCGCGCGCCGCGGATATGCAGCTTGCCTATGTTGTAGCGTGTGGCACCGTTCTCGTACATGTTCACGTTCATGGCCGGCGCTATGACGAGCGGCGCGGTGGTGGCCAGCGCCGTGGTGGTCAAGAGGTCGTCGGCGATGCCGTTCGCGATCTTGGCGATGACGTTCGCGGTGCACGGCGCGATGAGGAACACGTCGGCCTCCTGCGCGAGCGACACGTGGTGGATGGGGTCGGACGGGTCGTCGAACAGGCCCACGGCCACCGTCTCGTGCGTGAGCGCGCGGAACGTCGTGGGTCCCACGAACTCGGTGGCATGCTCGGTCATGACCACCTTCACGCGCACGCCCGCCTTCTGCAGGCCCCGCACGATCTCGCACGATTTGTAGGCGGCAATGCACCCCGTCACGCCCAAAAGCACGGTCTTCTGCGCGGGGTTTGCCGCGCCTTCGTTCACGTTAGTCACGAGAGCCCTCCTCTATATGCGGGCGCAGCACGTCGGAAAGCACTCGAAGGTGCGCGCGGCTGCGGTCGAGGCAGGGCACGTACGTGAAGCTTTCCTCACCGGGCGTGCGGCCCGCCTGCTTGATCTGGTCGAAATAAAACGGCTTGAGCTCGTGGTCGATGTCGTAGAGCGTCTCCAAACAATCGACGGCGAAGTTCGGGCAGATGAAGAACACGCGTCCCACTCCGGTTTCCGCCCAGCGCGTCAGCACGTCGCGCGTGTACGGGGAGAGCCATTCGCGGCCCTTGTCGAAACGGCACTGGTAGCCGATGGTCCAGCGGTTGCGGTCGATGCCCAGCTCGCTGGCCACCTGCAAGCTGGTGGCGCCCGTCTGCAGCTCGTAGGTGTCCCCCGCCTCGATGTCCACGAGCGGGATGGAATGGTACGAGAACAGCACTTTATCGTCAGAGTCCACCTTGAAACCGGCATGCTCGATGGACGCAGCGATGGCGCGGATGTAGGTGGGGTCGTCGTGGTAGTTGTCGACGAAGTCGCACGGCACGTCCCAACGCGCCTTCTTGAGCGCGCGCTCCACGCTGTCGGACACAGAGCCGGTGGTCGAGTAGGCGCTTTGCGGGTACAGCGGAAGCACGATGAGACGCGTGCAGCCCGCGCCCTTGAGCTCGCGCACGCAATCGAGCACCGACGGGTCGCTGTAGCTCATGGCGCAGCGCACCGCAACGTCCAGCCCCTCGTCCTCGAACGCGGCCCCCAGGCCGGCCTCCAGCTTCTGATGGGCGATGGTGAACGGCGATCCTTCGTCGGTCCAGATCTTCTGGTATTTCTCGGCAGACGCGCGTCCCCGCTTCGGGAGGATGAACAGATGGAGGACGAACCACCATCCTGCCCGGTTCATCGGCGCGATGCGCTTGTCCATCAAGAACTTGGCGAGATATTTCCGCACGGCGCGGGGCTTGGGCACGGTAGGCGTGCCGGTGTTCACTAGGAGCACCCCCGAGCGCTTCCCCTCTGGCACGATGTTCATCACCTTCCTGCGGAGTAGACATGACGAAACGGTTGAATTCCGCCCTGGAAAATCTGTTATAGTTTAGCCCATTGACTATCGACAGGGCAGGTGAATGGAGAAAGAACCGAAAAAATCGGCTGTGGAATCGACGTCGCGACAGGCCGAAACGTCCGATCGGGAACCCGAAGCCGGCTCCTCCCCCTGCGAAAGCCCCGAACCGCATCCGGGCATCCTCCGCGAGATCGGCAAAGAGGCGCGCGAGCAGGTCCGTCCGAACCAGGGATACCTCAAGATCGACTACTTCACGCTGTTCTGGCTGTTCGTCGCAGGCAGCGTGTTCGGCCTCGTAGTGGAGACGGTGTTCCACGCCATCGTGTACGGCGGCTACGAAAGCCGCGCCGGCCTCGTGTGGGGCCCGTTCTCGCCCATATACGGCGTGGGTGCGGTGGTGCTCACGGTGTCGCTCAACCGCTTCTACCACTCGCACAACCTCATCATCTTCCTCATAGCCATGCTGCTGGGCTCGGTGATGGAGTACGCGACGAGCTGGCTCATGGAGGTGCTGTGGGGCGCCATCGCCTGGGACTATACCGGCACGTTCGGCAGCATCAACGGCCGCACGAACTTCGCGTTCGGCGTGATGTGGGGGCTTCTGGGCCTCGTGTGGGTGCGCACGATCCTGCCGTTCATCAAGCGGGTGTTCTCGCACGTGGATGCCAGGAGCATGCTCGCACGCCTGGTCACCGCGGCGCTCAGCCTGTTTATGGCGCTGAACATCGCCGTCACCCTGCTCGCGCTCGACCGCGAGGGGCAGCGCGCCGCGGGCGTGCCCGCCACCACGTGGGAACAGCGGTTCTTCGACGAGCACTTCCCCGACAGCTACCTGCAATCCCGCATGCAGAACATGAGCGTGTACGGGAAGGGATAGGCTACAGCCGCGGCCTCGGGGCGCCTTCCAGCAACGCTCGCACTTCCTCCCCCGCCGTCGTGCGGCCCGTGCTGCGGGAGGCGAGGTCGTCGAGCGCTTCCTGCAGGTCGGAGGGCAGGTTGTCCGCGAAGCGCAGGCCCTCCCCCGTGACGGGATGCTGGAACGACAGCTGGAACGAGTGCAGGAACTGGCGGTCGAGGCCGAGGTCGGCCGCAGGCGCGCTCGGCGCGCCCGACGTGTACGCCGGGTCGCCCACAAGAGGGTGCTTCGCGTACTCCAGATGCACGCGTATCTGATGGGTGCGCCCTGTGAACAGCTTGCAGTCGATGAGCGTGTAGCCGTCGTCGCGCCCCCCGTGCTCGAAGCGCTCGAGCACCCGAAACGTCGTGATGGCCTCGCGAGCCGACGGCGTGTCGCGGACGGCCATGCGCGTGCGCTCCTTCTCGGCGCGCGCGATGGGAGCGTCGATCATACCGGTGTCGTGGGCGATCACGCCGTGCACGAGCGCCAGGTAACGTCGGTCGACCGCGCGATCGCGGATGTCCGACATGAGGGCATAGCCCGTCTCGTCGTTCTTCGCCGCCAGCATGAGGCCGCTCGTGTCGCGGTCGAGGCGGTGCACGATGCCCAGACGGTCGTCCTCGCCCTGCACGTTGCACAGGTTCTCGGCGCCGCAGTGGTAGATGAGGGCGTTCACCAGCGTGCCGTCGTCATGGTCGACCGACGGATGGCACACGAGCCCCACCTGCTTCGACAGCACGATGAGGTCTTCGTCCTCGAAGCGTATGTCCAGATCGATGGGTTGGCCGCGCAAAGGGCCGGGCTCTACCGGCTCCTCAACCTGGTACACGATCGTGTCGCCCGGCGCCACGGGATGCTTCTTCGCAACCTCCGCGCCGTTCACGAACACGAGGCCGTCGTCCACCGCGCGCGCAGCCGCGCTACGGCTGGGATACAGACCGCGCGCGGCCAAAAGCGCATCGAGGCGCTGACCCGCGTCGTCGGGTGCTGCGACGTAGCTCAACATGCGGCTCATCGCGCGTCGGTTCCTTCGCCTTCGCCGTCGGACGCGGCAAGCTCTGCGGATAGGCGATCCTCGTGGCGCCAGCTGACGATAACGCCGACAAGGAATAGCACGAATCCGCATGTCACGCCAATATCAGCCACGTTGAACACGGGGAAGTCGATGAACACCGGCTCGATGAAGTCCACGACGTAGCCTAACGCGAAGCGATCGAACGCGTTGCCGAGGCCGCCCGCCACCACGAGCGCCGCGCCCACCACCTGCACGATGTTGGGACGATACGCTAGGAAGAACAGATACACCGTGAGCAGCACGCATACGATCAGCGACATAACGCCCAGAAGGAACGTGGAGTCGCCGAACATGCCCCAAGCCGCACCCGTGTTGTGAACGAGGTGGAACCGCACGAGGCCGAGCAACGGGCCCGTGATCACCTCCCCCATGGAATACGAGCCGTTGAAGTAGTTCTTCGTGAGGGTGTCGAGAGCGAGCCATGCAAGCACGACGATGCCGAACACAAGCGTGTGACGCGAGCGATCGGCCTTCAATTGCCGGGCTTCTTCCTCCGAAAAGGCGGCTTCCTTCGAATCGCCTCGCTCGTCCGAAAGGGTCGGAACGCTTTCGGACGAGGCCGCATCGATTCCATCGACCCGCTCCGGTCGTTCGGGACGACGCGAGGAGGGCTGCTTGTCGGGCGATTCCGTATCCAAGAACCTATTCCCCTTCCGCGAAGCCGATGGCGTCGAGCGCATCGCCGCAGCGCTCGCAGACGGATCCGTGGTTCGCGTTGCCGCCGAGCGCACGGTGGTTCCAGCAGCGCGGGCATTTCTCGGCCTCGGTCTTCGAAACCGTCGCCGCCAGCTCCTCGCCTTCGGCGAACGACACGGACGCCACGATGAACAGCTCCTCGAACACCGCCGCGTCATAGCGCTCCACCGCGTCGAGCACGGCGCGGGGCGCGGTCACGACGACGGCCGCCTCCTGGCTCTTGTTCACGACCTTCTGGCCGCGCGCGTCCTCGAGCGCCTTGGTCACGACTTCGCGCACGCCCATGATCACGCCGAAGTCCTCGGACACGCGCTCCCCGTCCGCGGGGATGGCGGGCGCGAAGTCGGACGCCTTGGGCCAACCGGCCAGCTGCACGTTCGTCGGGCGGCCTGCGCGCTCGCGCATGGCCTGGGGGTAGTGCTCCCACACCTCGTCGGTGGTGAACGAGAGCACCGGCGCCAGCACGCGCACGAGCACCTCGAGGATGTTCATCAGTACCGTCTGCACGGCGCGGCGGCGCGGCGAGTCAGGCGCCTCGGAGTACAGGCGGTCCTTCGTCGCGTCCATGTACACGGCCGACAGGTCGTTCACAATGTAGTCGTACACGGCGCGGTACACATAGTGGAACTTGTACGCGTCGTAGGCGGCGCTCACGTCGTCCAGCAGGTGCTTCGTGCGCACCATGGCCCACTGGTCGAGGGGCTCGAGCGCGTTCCAATCGGACACGGCGTCCTTCTGATCGTCGAAGTCGTCCAGGCTGCCCAGCAAGAAGCGGAACGTGTTGCGGATGCGGCGGTACGCCTCGGAGGTGCGTTGGAGGATCTCGTCGGAGATGCTCACGTCCTGCGAGTAATCGACGCTGGCCACCCACAGGCGCAGCACGTCGGCGCCGCTCTTCGCCATGACCTCGGCCGGATCCACGCCGTTGCCCAGCGATTTCGACATCTTGCGGCCTTCGCCGTCCACGGTGAAGCCGCAGTGCATGACGGCTTTGTACGGCGGCACGCCGTACGCGCCCATGCTAGTGAGCAGCGACGACTGGAACCAGCCGCGGTGCTGGTCGGAGCCTTCCAGGTACATGTCGGCCGGGAAGCGCAGACCCTCGGCCTCGCGATGCTTCAACACGCTGGTGTGCGACACGCCGCTCTCCCACCACACGTCGAGGATGTCCTTCTCGGGGGTCAGCTCGGTGCAGCCGCACGTCTCGCATTTCACGCCGCGCGGCAGGTACTCGGACGGCTCGCGCGTGAACCACGCGTCGGCGCCCTCGCGGTAGAACAGGTCGATCACCGCGTCGAATGTCTGCTCGTTCGCCACGGTGGAGCCGCACTTCGCACATTTGAACACGGGGATGGGCACGCCCCACGAACGCTGGCGCGAGATGCACCAGTCGGGACGGTCGGCCACCATGGATCCGATACGGTTCGAAGCCCACGCGGGAATCCACTCGACGTCGTTCTCGATGGCCTTGAGCGCGTTCTCGCGCAGGCTGTTCTTGTCCATGGACACGAACCACTGGTCGGTGGCGCGGAAGATGACCGGCTCGTGGCAGCGCCAGCAGTGCGGGTAGCTGTGCAGGATCTCCTTTTGGGCCACCAGCGTGCCGCGTTCGCGCAGCCATTCGATGATGACCGGGTTCGCCTCGTCAACGTCGAGGCCCGCGAAAGGGCCCGCCTCGTCGGTGAGAACGCCGTTGTCGTCCACCGGCATGAGCAGCGGCACGTCGAACTCCAGCGCCACGAGGTAGTCGTCCTGACCATGGCCGGGAGCCGTGTGCACCGCGCCCGTGCCGGAGTCCAGCGTGACGTGGTCGCCGTAGATGATGGTGCCCTTGAGGTCCTGGCGGACGGGGCACGTGTAGGTGAGGCCGGTGAATTCGCGGCCCTTGAGCGCGACGGGCTCGCCGTCCTCGCCGCGCACGAGGTCGTAGGATTCCCAGCCCGCGATCTCGGCCACCTGTTCCACCAGCTCGCGCGCCATGATCATGTTGGAGCCGTCCGCCTGGACCATCACGTAGTCGGCGTCGGGCGCCAGCGACACGGCCGTGTTCGCCGGAAGCGTCCAGGGCGTGGTGGTCCAGATGAGCACGTAGGCGTCGCCCGCAGCGCCTGCAGTCTCGAACATGCCGGGCATGATATCCATCTTGAACTTCACGAAGATGGACGGCGACGTCTCGTCGGAGTACTCGATCTCGGCCTCGGCAAGCGCCGTGTGGCAGCGCTTGCACCAGTGGATGGGTTTGCGGCCGCGGTACACCAAGCCGTCGAGGTACATCTGCTTGAACACCTCGACGTTGCCCGCCTCGTAGTTCGGCGTGAACGTGAGGTACGGATGCTCCCAATCGGCGTTCACGCCGAGGCGCTTGAAGCCCTCGCGCTGCACGTCGACGTATTTCTCAGCCCATTCGCGGCAGAGGCGGCGCAGCGTGGGCTGGTCGATCTTGGCCATTTTGTCGGGGCCGAGGGTCTTCTCCACCATATGCTCGATGGGCTGGCCGTGGCAGTCCCAGCCGGGCACGTAGGGCGTGAAGAACCCGCGCTGCGCATGGGACTTGTTCACGAAGTCCTTGAGGATCTTGTTGAAGGCATGGCCGATATGGATGGGGCCGTTGGCGTACGGAGGGCCGTCGTGCAGGATGAAGGGCTTGCCGTCCTTGTTCTTCTCGAGAACCTGCTCGTAGATATGCTCTTCTTCCCACTTGGCCAGACGCTTCGGCTCGCTCTCGGGCAGGTTAGCCCGCATCGCGAAGTCGGTCTTCGGCAGGTTCATCGTTTCTTTGTACGTGTTCGCCACGGGTGCCGTACCTTTCCTCAAAGCATGTGCGCTTCTGTCGCCATAAACCGCTATAGTATAGTGGAACGAACGCCGTTTCCGGCGAGCCTGCCCGCACTTTTCAAAATTGCGACACAGGAGCGCGACGCTAAACGGTATACTTTTAACGATCGCATATTCACAGCGGGAAGCTCGGGTTTTTCCGACCGCTGCAGTTTCAAGGAAGGACGCGTCGTATGCCGATGAACTTCGAGATCGTCACCGATTCCAGCTGCAACCTCGTCGAGGACATGATCGACGAATTCGGTCTGCATATCCTGCCCCTCACCTTCATGGTGGACGGCGAGCAGTATCAAAGCTATCTCAAGGGGCAGCACACCGACCTCAAGCAGTTCTACACGATGATGCGCGACGGCAAGGTGATCACCACGTCGCTGCCGAACCTGGCCGACTCCGAGGCGCTCATGCGCGGGCTGCTGGAACAGGGACGCGACGTGCTGTACCTGGGCTTCTCCAGCGGGCTGTCGGGTACCTACGAGGCCGTCGAGCTCCTGGTGAAGCAGCTGGCCGCGGAGTTCCCCGAGCGGAAGCTGCGCTCCGTGGACACGCTGGCCGCCTCGGGCGGCGAAGGCCTGCTCGTGTGGCACGCCGTGCAGCGCGCCCGAGGCGGCGCCTCCATCGACGAGGTGCGCGACTGGGTAGAGCAGCACAAGTTGAACCTGGCGCACTGGTTCACCGTGGACGACCTCATGTTCCTGTTCCGCGGCGGGCGCGTGTCGAAGACCGCGGCGTGGGCGGGCACCATGCTCAACATCAAGCCGGTCATGCACGTGGACGACGAGGGGCGCCTCATCCCCCTGGAGAAGGTGCGCGGACGCAAGAAGTCGTTGCACGCCCTGGTGGACCACATGGAGAAGACGGCCATCGCCCCCATCGACCAGCAGATGGTGTTCATCACGCACGGCGATTGCCTCGAGGACGCCGAGTACGTGGCCCAAGAGGTGAAGGAGCGCTTCGGCGTGAAGGAGGTCGTCATCAACTACGTCGACCCCGTCATCGGCGCCCATTCGGGACCTGGCACCATGGCGCTGTTCTTCCTGGCCGACAAGCGATAGCCTGGCGTCCATTGTCGATTTTTCAACCTGTTGGGGGTCGGGGCAGACATGCCGTGCTCAAACAGTCCTGAGCTCGCTCGAAGCGTTCACAGGACGCTTCGGCTCGTGCGGAACTGCGCGCGGCATGCCCGCCCCGACCTCCTCAGGCCGGCTTTCTCGAAGGGTTCGCGGCTGCATATCGCTTGCGTCCGGCTTCGCTTTGATAATGTCTACTTGTAGTCGGCCGGGTTCTTGCTGGCGGAGCCGGTGGTGTTGCCCTCGCCTCGCAGCTCGCGGCCGAAGCGGACCGCGGATTCGCCGAACTTGTCCTTGACGAGGTCGGTTGCCTCGATGAGTCCGCGCCGCTTCGCCTCGTCTTTGATGACGGGGTCCACATCGTCGTCGCTGGGAGCAGCCTCGGCGATGTCGAACAGGCTGCCCTGCACGCTTTCGCCTCCGCCGAACCCGGTCATCGCCACGCCGATGAGGCGCACGGGCATGCCGGGGCGCCACAGCTCGTCGGCCATGCGGTACAGAAGCGGCGTGTAGGAAAGCTCGTCGTCGCTGGGCGCCGGCAGCTGACGCTGCACCGAGCGCACGCTGCGGTCGTCGTAGCGCATGCGCAGGCCCAGGGTGCGGCCGCGCAGCCCCTTGCGTCGCAGGCGGCGCCCCACCTTCGCGGCGATGGTGGCGATGGCGCCCTCGACGTCTTCGCGCGTGGTGAGGTCCACCGCGAACGTCATCTCGTTCGACACCGATTTCACCGTGTCGTCCTGCTCCACGGGCGCGTCGTCGCCCCCGTTCGCCCGCACGTGCATGACGCGGCCGTTCTTGCCGAACGCGCGCAGCAGCATTCCTTCGTCCGCATCGGCCAGCTGGCCGAGGGTGCGTATGCCGCGGGAGTGCAGCTTCTCCTCGGCTGCGGCTCCGATGCCGCTCATCGTGCGCACGGGCAGGGGCGCGAGGAAATCCCGCTCGCCTCCGGGGTACACCACGGTCAGCCCGCGCGGCTTGTCCATGTCCGAGGCTATCTTCGCGACGGTCTTCGACGTGCCCACCCCGATGGAGCACGTGACGCCCAGCTCCTCGACGCGCTGCTGGATACGCTGCGCGACGCGCACGGGATGCTCTCGGTTCACCGACGTGGGAGACACATCCATGAACGCCTCGTCGATGCTGACCTGCTGCACGTGCGGCGTTTCGGCGCGCAGTATGTCCATGATGGCGTTCGACATCTCGCGGTAGCGGTCGAAGCGGCCGTGCGTCCAGATGGCGTGAGGGCACAGGCGCTTCGCCGTGGAAGAGGGCATGGCGCTGCGCACGCCGTACGGGCGCGCCTCGTAGGACGCCGTGGACACCACGCCGTGCTTGTCGGCGTCGCCGCCCACGATGACGGGCTTGCCGCGCCAGGCGGGATGGTCCAGCTGCTCGACCGAGGCGAAGAACGCGTCGAGGTCCACGAGCAGGATGGCCGGGCCCTCCCACGGCTCGAGCGGCATGGCGTAGCCGCCGCCGCTGGCGGGCCGTTCGGGATCGGTCTGTGGTGAATAGGATCGCATTGCGCGAATAAGTCTACCATGCCCTGTCCGGGCGTAATGAACTTGTGCTAGGATATTCATTCCTTGCCTCGAGCCACGAGGCAACATGCGGGGAGGGAGAGACATGACGATGACGCAGCGAGACACCGACGCGCTTCCCAGCGTACGAGCCTGCGTGACCGCGCTGCCCGAGCAGCTGCTGTCTCCTCCCTACGAGATGCGCTCGGAGATGAACTGGATCGACTTCTCGGGCACGGCGAACCCCTTGGGCACGCCCCCTTCTTTCATCCGCGCTATGGAGACCGCGCTCGCCGCCGGCGAGCTGAACTACCCGCCCGACCGCGAGGCTCACGCCCTGCGCAGCGTGCTGGCCCGCAAGTTCGGATTGTCCGTGGAATCGTTTCTCGTGGGCTCCACCGTGGGCGACATGGTGCGCGCCGTAGCCCAGACCTACCAGCCCTGCACCGTGGGTGTGGCCGTTCCCGGCCCTGTGGAGTACGCGCTGGCCGCAGGAAATGCCGGGCATCGCGTGGTTGAGATCGCCAGCCCCGCCGGCTTCACCGTGCCCGATCCGGCCGCGGCCGAGCGCCACGGCATCGTGTTCGACGCCGCCGTGCTGGCGAACCCGGGCTACCCCACCAGCCGCCTGCTGCCGAAGCCGACGCTGCTTGCCTACCTCGACGCCTGCACCTGGGTGGTGGTTGACGAGCGGTCCATCGAGCTCACGCTGGGCGGCGAGAGCATGGTATCCCTCGTGAACGAGCACCGCAACCTCGTGGTGGTGCGCTCGCTGTGCGAGCCGTTCGCCATGCCGGGCATCCCCATCAGCTACTGCATCGCGCATCCCGACACCATCGCGCAGATCACGCGCTTTTACGACAGCTCGTGCGTGCCGATGTTCGCCGAGGTGATCGGCGAGCTGGCGCTCACGGAGACCGAGCACCTCGAGCGCACGCGCGAGTTCTTGGACTCCGAGATCCCCTGGCTGCAGTGCATGCTCAACCTCATCCCCGGCATCGACATCTTCCCCGCCGAGGCGAACTACGTCATGTGCACGTTCGACGCCGGCCCCGACCTGGCGCTGGGCGTGGCGAACACCGACGAGCTGGCCCAGCGCCTGCAATTGGCCGGGTTCCTCGTGCGCAAGCTGGAAGGAACTCCCGCGCTCGAGGACAGCCGCTACTTCTGCGTTGCCGTGCGCACGCGCGAGGACAACGAGAAGCTGGTGGCGGCTCTGCGCGAGATCGTCGTGGGCTGCTAGGGCGCAGCTCGCCTTGACACACACCGCCTGCGCTCAGGATGACAGTCGGGGCCTACTTCACCTCGTAGCCCGCCTCTACGATCGCGGCGGCCAGCACGTCTTCCGGCACGTCGTGCGCGAGCTTCGCGGTGGCGGTGCCGGCATCGAGGTCGACGACGGCCTCTTCCACGCCCTCCACGCCTTCCAGCGCCCTCTTCACGTGGGCGACGCAGTGCTGGCACATCATGCCTTCGACGTTCAGGGTCTTCTCCATGGTACTCTCCTTTTCGTTGGGGTTGTCGGACTCGGTGCTGTCGATGGGCGCGGACGCGGGGGCGTCCGACGGTGCCGCAGGGAGGTCGGGCTTCCAGCCGCGCAGACGCAGGGCGTTCGTTACCACGCACACCGAGCTCAGGCTCATGGCGGCCGCAGCGATCATGGGGTTGAGGTTCAGGCCCATGAACGACAGCGCGCCGGCGGCCACGGGGATGCACACTGCGTTGTACACGAGCGCCCAGAACAGGTTCTGCTTGATGTTGCGCAGCGTCGCGCGCGAAAGCTGGATGGAGACGGGCACGTCTAAAAGGTCGCTTCGCATGAGCACGATGTCGGCGCTCTCGATGGCCACGTCGGTGCCGGCCCCGATGGCGATGCCGACGTCGGCGCGCGCGAGCGCCGGGGCATCGTTGATGCCGTCGCCCACCATGGCCACGCGGCCCTGCTCGGACAGGCGGCGGATCTCGCGTTCCTTGCCGTCAGGCAGCACGCCGGCGATGACCTCGTCGGCGCCCACCTCGCGTTGGATGGCGGCGGCGGTGCGCTCGTTGTCGCCGGTCAGCATCACCGTGCGGATGCCCATGGCCGAAAGCGTGGCCAGGGCGGCGGCGCTCGAGGGCTTCACCGTGTCGGCCACGGCGATCACGCCCAGGAGCTCGCCGTCCTGCGCGAAGAAGAGCGGCGTCTTGCCCATGTCGGCCTGCCGCTGCGCCTCCTCGGCGAACGCGCCCACCGCGACGTTGCGGGCCTCCATCATGCGCAGGTTGCCGGCGCATGACGGGCGGTCGTCGACGAGCGCCGCCACCCCTTCGCCGGGCACCTGCTTGAAGTCCTCCACGAGCAGCGGGTAGGCATGACGGCTGCGCGCGTAGTCGCACACGGCGCGGGCGAGCGGGTGCTCGGAGCGGCCTTCGATGGACACCGCCAGCTCCAGCAGGCGCTCCTCGCCCACGCCCGGGGCCGGGACCACGTCGGTGACGCTCGGCGCGCCCTCGGTCACCGTGCCCGTCTTGTCGAACACGACGGTCTTCACGTCGTGGGCGGTTTCCAGCGCCTCGGCCGACTTGATGAGGATGCCGTTGGTCGCCCCACGCCCGGTGCCCACCATGATGGCCGTGGGCGTTGCCAGGCCGAGCGCGCACGGGCACGAGATGACGAGCACGCTGATGGCGTGCGACATGGCCGTCTCGAGCGTCGAGCCACCGAGCATCCACACGGCGAACGTGACCACGGCGATGACGATGACCACGGGCACGAACACGCCCGATATCTTGTCGGCGATCTTCTCGATGGGCGCCTTCGTCGATGTGGCCTCGTCCACGAGCCGGATGATGCCGGCCAGCGTGGTGTCGTCGCCCACGCGGTCGGCGCGCATGGTGAACCATCCGGTGCGGTTCACGGTGGCGCCGGTCACCGCATCGCCGGGGCGCTTGTCCACGGGCACGCTCTCGCCCGTGATCACCGACTCGTCCACCGTCCCCGAGCCCTCGAGCAGGGTGCCGTCCACGGGGACGCCCTCGCCCGCGCGCACCGCCAGCACGTCGCCCGCGCGCACCGCCTCCACCGCGACGCGCTCCTCGCGGCCGTCCACAAGCCGCGTGGCCTCCTTCGGCGCGAGGTCCACGAGCTTGGCGATGGCGTCGGTGGTCTTGCCCTTCGCGCGCGCCTCGAAGTACTTGCCCAGCGTGATGAGCGTGAGGATCATGGCCGCCGACTCGAAGTACAGGTCCATGGCCGCCAGGTGCGCGGCGTGCAGGTCGCCCGCGCCCAGCGCGATGCCGATCTTGTAGATGGCGTAGATGCCGTACACCGTGGCCGCCGTCGAGCCGAGCGCGATGAGCGAGTCCATGTTCGGCGCGCCGTGGAACAGCGTCTTGAAGCCCACGCGGAAGAACTTGAAGTTGACGAACACGACGGGCAGCAACAGCAGGAACTGCGTGAACGCGAACGTGAGCACGTTCTCGTCCCCCAGGAAGAACCCGGGCAGCGGCCAGCCGAACATGTGTCCCATCGACAGGTAGAACAAGGGGATCGTGAACACGGCCGACACGATGAGGCGCATGCGAACATGCTTGGCCTCGGCGGCCGCGTCGGCCACGGGGCGCGCCTGGGCCGCACGGCTCCCCGCGCCCTGCCGGCCGCCGCTCGCGCCTGCCGGGACGCGCGCGGCGGCGCCGTAGCCCGCCTTGTCGACCGCGGCCTCGACGGCGACCGTCACGGCCGACGGTTCCGCGCCGTCGTCGAACGAGATGTCCATGCTGTTCTTCAGCAGGTTCACGGCCACGTCGGCCACGCCCGGCACGGCCCGCGTCGCCTTCTCCACGCGCGCGGAGCACGCCGCGCACGTCATGCCGGTGACATCGAACGTTTGCTTCACTTCTTACTCCTTCGCAGCCGCCCTCCCCTTCGCGCGAACGGATGTTTCACGTGAAACATCCGCGACAAACGGACGAACGGCCTTGTCTTTCAGCGCGGGTTAGCGCGAGAACTTCTTCAACAGGTTCATGACCTCGTCGATGATCTCCACATTGCCGCGTTCGATCTGTTCGACCACGCACGTTTCCAGGTGGTTGCGCAGCACCACGGCGGAAATGCTGTGAACCGCACTTTCCGCGGCCGCCAGCTGCGTGAGCACGTCGGCGCAGTAGCGGTTGTCGTCGATCATCGTCTTCACGCCGCCCAGCTGCCCGATCACGCGGTTCAAGCGACGATGAAGGTCGGCCTGCAGCTCTTCCGAGCGCGGCGTCTCCTTACGGTGGCAGCAGCACGTCGACGCGGGGCGCGACGAGAAGGCGGCGTTTTCAGCTTGCGCGTGATTCTCGGTCATGACGATTCCTTCCTTCTATACCCCATGAGGGTATCCAAGCGCGAGTATATACCCCTTAAGGGTATTGTCAACCCCTTCGTCCGCGAGCGCTTGAACGGAGGGAGCGACGGCACGCGTTACGGAGGGCCGCGCCGCCGACGTCGCGGAGGCGGCTCGCCCGCGCTGCAGCCAATGCGAAAGGTAGCGGCGCAGCCGAGCCGGAACGCGGCCGTCACGCGAAGGACACCGCACGGTAGCCCCGCATCGTCGTGCGAACCGCTACACTGGATGCGAGCGGAAACGCGAGGAAGGAGCCGTGGATGTGCCGCCGTTTCATACCGATCGACTGCGACGAAGTCGCCCGCATCGCTGCGGAGATAGAGCGCGACCTGGCCGCGCACGCGGACGAGCTGGCTTCGCTCGACCCGATCGAGGCCTATGAGGACTTCCTCTTCTTCCCCGAATCCGCGCAGCCGGACCGCGCCGAGCAGCGAGCGGAACGCGAAGAGGCGCCTGTGCAGCTCTCGCTGTTCGACGACGAATCGGACGAGCCGGCAGAAGCCCGCGGAACCGGCGTGATCGGCCGCGCGAGCCGCCCCGAGGCGCTTCCCTCATCGGTCGTGCCGCTCATCGTGGCCGCGGGCGACGGATGCGGCCTCGCGGTAGCCCATATGGCCTGGGGATACGAGGTTCCTTGGAAGAACGGACCCGTGTTCAACACGCGCATCGAGACGACTCTGCGCGGCGAGGGCAGCATGTGGGCCGAGTCCTTCGCACGTCGTCGCTGCCTGGTGCCTGCTCGGGGCTTCTACGAATCGCATGCGACCGAGACGGTGCCGAGCGAGCGCACCGGGCGCCCCGTGAAGCGCCAGTACGCCTTCGCAGCGCCCGACGGCGCGCCGCTCTTGCTGGCGGGCGTGCACGATCGCGGACGGTTCTCGCTCGTCACCACCGAACCGAACGCCGCCGTGGCTCCCGTGCACAACCGCATGCCGCTCGCGCTGGAACCGGGCGAGGCCGCCCTATGGCTGCGCGGCGTCTACGAGCCGCTGCTCGACCGCGGTGCCGTGCGGCTGACCGCGCGTCCCGAGCGTTGAGCCGGCGAAAGCTTCGACGCCGGAGCGGCGACGGAGCCGACATCCCTCGGCATCGCGACGCACAGATGTTTCACGTGAAACATCCGTGCGTGTTTTCCATTCGACGAACGATGTTCGGTGGAACCCTTCGCTCGAAGCCGCCCAGTCCCGAGCATCTCCGTGCAGCCGGTTAGACGTGTAATGGAGAAAACATATCGAATTCGGAAGAAAGCCGCGAGCTTCGCGGGGATGAGCGGGCGCAATCCCACGGCTTCCCTTCTGCGATCGGGCACTATGCGGAAAGGCAGCTTGCGCTGCGCCTTCGAACCCCTTGCGAACTTCCGAATCCGATGCTTTTTCGCCACCGACGTTGCTTTCGGACGCGTGCGCCGCCTCGCGGCGCGCTACTTCCCGCGCTCGGAAAGGAACAGCCCTGCGATGGTGAGCAGGACTCCGGCGACGACCGGCGGGGTGAGCGGGTCGCCCAGCACGGCGGCCGAGGCCAGCACGGTGAGCGCCGGCACGAGGTAGATGTACAGGCTCGTCTTCACCGGCCCCAGCTCCTTCACCGCCATGTTCCACGTCACGAAGCACAGCGCGCTCGCGCCCAGCCCCAAGAACACGAGGTTGCCCCACATCTCGGGCGCGGCGAGCGAGCCCCAATCGGGCGAAAAGCCCAGAAGCGGCAGCGCGGGAAGCATGAACGCGAGACCCCAGGCGAACGTGCGGCGCGTGACGAGGATGCTGTCGTAGCCGAACGTCGAGAGCTTCTTCGTCACGATGGAGTACACGGCCCACGTGCCCGCCGCCGCCAAGGCCAGCGCCACGCCGATGAGCCCCGCCTGCCCCAGCCCGCCTTCTGCGACAAGGCCGCCCGACGCGCCGCCCGCGAAGCTGACCAGGCACACGCCCGCCATGGCCACCGCGAAGCCGACGAAGAACGGCGCGCGCAGGCGCTCTTTCAGCACGACGGCCGACGCGACGCCGGTGAACAGCGGCGCCGCGGCCACCACCACGCCCACGATGGAGGCCGTGGTGAACGTGAGCGCGATGTTCTCCAGCAGGTAGTACACCGTCACGCCGGTAGCGCCCGCCAGCATGAACCACCGCTCCTCCTTGAAGCCCCGGACGTGCAGGATGCGCGGGCGCAGGAGCGCGAGCGCGACGAACCCGATGACGAAGCGGAAGAACAGGATCTCGATGGGTGCGAGGTGCACGAGCAGCACCTTCGTGGATACGAACGTGACCGCCCACACCACCACGGTGACCAAAGCCAGCGCATGCCCGCGCACGGCGGGGCGGCGCTGATCCGCCGGCGCCCCCTCTATGGCCTCGCTTGTTTGAACCGCCATCTCGCTATCCTTCCCGCACCCGCGTGCGCGCCGCCGTTCGGTAGCTGCCGGGGGTGATGCCGTAGAACGATTTGTACACGCGCCCCATGTGCGCCTGGTCGGCGAACCCCGACCGCGCGGCCGCCTCGGCCGGGTCGACGCCCGCCGCCAGCAGGTCGCGGGCCCGGTTCGCGCGCACCGCCTGCAGGTAGCGATGCGGCGTGAGGCCCGTTTCCTCGGAGAACACGCGGATGAGGTGGTAGCGCGACACGCCCGCGCAACGCGCGAGGTCGTCGAGAGTGATGCACGAGGCGAACCGTTCTTCGAGGTATGCCCGCGCCCGCGCCACGTTCGCCGCGGAGGGAGCCTCGGGCGCCGGGGGCTCGGCCGCCGCGCTCTCGCAATACCGCGCCGTCTGCGCGAGGAGGGCCCAAAGCGCTTCCTCCTCCTCGAGCGGGTCATGCGCGGAATCGGCCCGGGCGAACGCGTACAGCCGGTCCATGCACGCCGAAAGAGCCACGTCGCGCACCACCACGGACTTGAAGCGGCAAGCGGGGCCGCCGTCGAGCAGGGACGCGGCGCCGATACCGTGTGATTCAGCGAACGCTTGCGCGAACAGGCCGACGGGCACGACCACGCTGCGGTACATGAGCGGCGCGTCGTCCAAAGGCTTGCAGCCGTGCACCTCGCCGGGGCCGAACAGCACGAAGTCCTCGAGCCCCAGATCGTGCACCTCGCCGCGGCACGTCATGCGCCGCCGCCCTCCCACCATCTGGCCGATGGTCCAGAAATCGTGGAAATGGAGCGGGAACGGCTGCACGATGCCCTCGAGCGTGACGAACTCCACGCCCGGGCACGGCCCGAACGGCGCGATGCGCCGGTTCTCGGCGCCCATGTCGGGGTCGGCCAGCCGCGCGCCGCGCACGTCGGGGCGCGCGTTCCAAGATTCGATCGTCTCCATCCAAAACCTTTCGTCCAAGCAGGAAACGATACCACGAACCGCACCGAGCCGCTTGTACGAAATTGCGGGCGGAAGCGCGCGCCTCCTTCGCGCGCCGCGCATCCGCGTCTATCCGTACAGATGTTTCACGTGAAACATCTGCGAGAGGCTGCGCCGACGGGAAACCTTCACGCAAACGCCCCTCCGGGGGGATCGCGGCTTCGCTCGCTAGCGGCGCTCCAGCAGCGCGCCCTTCGTCGAGATCACCGCCACCTCGAACGGCACGTTCTTGCCGCTGCGCTCGAGCGCGGCGCGCGCCGCATGTTCCAGGCCTCCGCAGCACGGCACCTCCATGCGCGCCACGGTGACCGACGCGATGTCGTTGGAGGCGAACAGGGCTTCGAGCTTCTGGCTGTAGTCGACGCCGTCGAGCTTGGGGCAGCCGATAAGAGTGACGCGCCCGCGCATGAAGCCGCGATGGAAGTCGGCGTAGGCGAACGCCGTGCAGTCTGCGGCGATCAGCACGTGCGCGCCCGCGAAATACGGCGCCTGCACGGGCGCGAGCTTGATCTCCACCGGCCACTGCGAAAGCTGGGAGGGCGTTTCTTCGCAAACCGGTTCGGCGACGGGGGCGGAAGCGGAAGGCCGGGCGGGCTTCGCCTCAGGATCTTCGGACGCGAAGAAGCGCGAGAGCGATCCGGGACAGCCGCCCGACAGGCGTGCGACCGAATTCTCCTGCGCCGTTCGAGCCTTGACCGCAGCCTCGTCGTAGGCTGCCGCCTCGCGCTCCACGAACGAGATGGCGCCGGTCGGGCACGCGGGCAGACAGTCGCCCAACCCGTCGCAATAGTCGTCGCGCAGCAGGCGCGCCTTGCCCTCCACCAGGCCGATGGCGCCCTCATGGCACGCCGCGACGCACAGGCCGCAGCCGTTGCAGGCCGTTTCGTCGATCTCGATGATCTTCCGCAGCATAGATTCCTCCCGAAACAAGTCGTCCTCTTCGCTATCGTCCGGGAGCATAGCATGGCTCGACAGCGCGCTGCGTTGGAAATACAACAAGCGGGAATTTCCCCTTCGGCCCCTTGACACGAACCTTGTTGTCCGTATACTTATGAACAGTTGATCATATGTTGAGAGGTTGACGGAATGAAGCCAGACAAGATTACCGAAGCGGCACCCGGAAGCGAAGACGCCCAGAACGCGCACGACAACGGCTGCTCGTGCGGCAGCGCCGAGCATGCGGTCGCGCCGAGCCCCGAGTGCATGCCCGACGAGGAGCTGTTGTACGACCTCGCCGACCTGTTCAAGGTGTTCGGCGACACGACGCGCATCAAGATGCTGTACGCGCTCATGGGCCAGGAGCTGTGCGTCGCCGACCTCGCCGAGCTTATCGGCGCCACGCAAAGCGCCGTCTCGCACCAGCTGCGCACGCTCAAGCAGGCCCGTCTCGTGAAGTTCCAGCGCGACGGCAAGAACGTCATCTACTCGCTGTCGGACGACCACGTGTACACGATGCTCGCCCAGGGCATGACCCATATCTGCGAATAAGCCCCGCATCGGCCGCGGCACGGGATGCTTCGACTCCGCACCGCGCGCCCCCGCTCGCAACTACGCCGAAACGAAAGGACACCGCCATGCGAAAGGCATTCAAACTCCAGGATCTCGACTGCGCGAACTGCGCTGCGAAGATGGAGAACGCCATCAAGAACATCGAAGGCGTGAAAAGCGCCTCCATCAGCTTCATGACGCAGAAGCTGGTGTTGGAAGCCGACGACGACCGCTTCGAAGCGGTGCTGGACGAAGCTCAGCGCGCCTGCAAGAAGTTCGAGCCGGACTGCGTCATCCTGCGCTAACCCGCCGACAATCGAAGAGCCGCCCGCGCGAACGGATGTTTCACGTGAAACATTCCGGCGGCGCGGTGCGCCCTTCCCCGGACCACAAGGTTGGAGATCATGAACAAGAAACAGAAACGCACGAGAAACCGCATCCTCCTCGCCATCGCGCTGTTCGTCGTCGTGTACGTCGTGGCGGAGCTGCTTCCGCTGTCGACGTGGCTCGGCAGCGAGACGGCGGCGCTATGGGCGGAGTTCGCGCTGTTCCTCGTCCCCTATCTCATCGCCGGCTACGACGTGCTGCTGCGCGCGGCGAAGAACATCGGCCACGGCCAGGTGTTCGACGAGAACTTCCTCATGAGCGTGGCCACCATCGGCGCGTTCGCGCTGGTGCTGTTCCCCGACAGCGACCCGCACATGGCCGAAGGCGCGGCCGTCATGCTGTTCTACCAGGTAGGCGAGCTGTTCCAAAGCTACGCCGTGGGCAAGAGCCGCAAATCCATCGCCGACATGATGGACATCGCGCCCGACTTCGCCAACGTGGAGCGCGACGGGCAGCTCGTGCAGGTGGACCCCTACGAGGTGGCCGTGGGCGACGAGATCGTCGTGAAAGCCGGCGAACGCGTGCCGCTCGACGGCGTGGTGCTGTCCGGCACGTCCCAGCTGGACACCGCGGCCCTCACCGGCGAGTCGGTGCCGCGCGAAGTGCGCGAGGGCGACGAGATCATCTCGGGCTGCGTCAACATGACCGGCCTCATCACCGTGCGCGTGACCAAGCCCTTCGGCGAGTCCACCGTGAGCCGCATCCTCGAGCTCGTGGAGAACGCGGCCGAGAAGAAGGCCAAGACCGAGAATTTCATCACCCGCTTCGCGCGCTACTACACCCCGGCCGTGGTGGGCATCGCGGTGCTCTTGGCCGTCGTACCGCCACTGCTGCTGGGCCAGAGCTGGTCGGAATGGGTGCAACGCGGGCTCATCTTCCTCGTGGTGTCGTGCCCGTGCGCGCTCGTCATCAGCGTGCCGCTGTCGTTCTTCGGCGGCATCGGCGGCGCCTCGCGCCTGGGCATTCTCGTGAAGGGCAGCAACTACCTGGAGACGCTGGCCGGCACCGAGACCGTCGTGTTCGACAAGACCGGCACGCTCACCGACGGCTCGTTCAACGTGGTGGCCATCCACCCGCAGGCGGGCATCGACCCCGACCGCCTGCTGTCCATCGCCGCGCACGCCGAGGCGTACTCGAACCACCCCATCGCGCTGTCGGTGAAGCAGGCGTACTCGGGGCCCATCGACCAGCAGCGCATCGACGACGTGCAGGAGCAGAGCGGCCACGGCGTGCGCGCGAAGATCGACGAGCACGTGGTGCTGGTGGGCAACGACAAGCTGATGAGCGAATGCGGCGTGGGCTGCCACGAGTGCGAGCTGACCGGCACCATCCTGCACGTGTCGCTTGACGGCGAGTACATCGGGCACATCGTCATCGCCGACGTCGTCAAGCCCGACGCGGCTGAGGCCGTTGCCGCGCTGCGAGCCGCAGGCGTGAAGAAAACCGTCATGCTGACGGGCGACCGCGCCGACGTGGCAGCAGCCGTGGCGAAGGAGCTGGGCATCGACGAGTTCCGCGCGCAGCTGCTGCCGCAGGATAAGGTCGCCGAAGTAGAGAAGCTGCTGGAGGAGACGCACGAGAGGGGCTCCGGCAAGGGCAAGCTCGCGTTCGTGGGCGACGGCATCAACGACGCGCCCGTGCTGACGCGCGCCGACATCGGCATCGCCATGGGCGCGATGGGCTCGGACGCGGCCATCGAGGCGGCCGACGTGGTGCTCATGGACGACAAGCCGTCCAACATCGCCCGCGCTATCGGCATCGCCCGCAAGACCATGGGCATCGTGTGGCAGAACATCGTGTTCGCCCTCGGCATCAAGTTTCTCGTGCTGGTCCTGGCGGCCGTGGGCATCGCCAACATGTGGCTGGCAGTGTTCGCCGACGTAGGCGTTGCCGTGATCGCCATCCTGAACGCCATGAGGGCGATGAACGTGAAGAAGTAAGCCGCTTGCGTCATCCGAGCGAATCGCCCGCGCCGCCCCGAGAGAGGCGGCGCGGCGCGTTGCGGAAGGGTCGCAGCGTCGCATCATCGCCTGAAAAACACGCTAGAAGGCCGTTTTGCGTGTTTTTCGGGCGATGATGCGACGCCCGATGCCGATGTTTCACGTGAAACATCCGTTCGGACAGGCCTGCGACGTCCGGGGAAACGTCGCAGGCAACGGTACGGTGCCCGTGTCGGGGGTCGGATCGGGGGGCGTGGTATGGTGGGGGCATGGACGATCGGATGCAAGATATCGGAGATGCGAAGCCGCGCATGTCGAAGCGGCGGCGCTTCATCGTGGTCGGGCGCTGGGCGCTGGCCGCGGCATGGGCGGCGGTCGTGTACTTCGGGCCCGCCGTGAGCGCGCCTTCGGCAGTGGCGTACTTCGTCGAGTTCGCGGTGCTCGGCTTCCTGCTGGCGAACGCGCTGTGGCAGCATATGGGACTGCTCACCGCCTGCGCAGCGGCCGTCCTGATCACGTGCATGCTGGGCATCGCCGACGGAGCGGTGTCGCTCATGGTTCCCGACCACCCCTTCAGCTTCTTCGATTGGCTCGTGGGCGCGGGAGGCGCGCTGGCGGGCGGCATCGTGGCCCATCCCGCCCTGCGCCTCATCGACAGCTTCGTCTCGTCCGATCTTTAATTTCGGCCTCGATCCGAGCAAACGCTTTCCAACCGAACGTTACAGCTGCGACTCGCCTCGCCCACGCCGCGCGCCCGCCCGCTGCGCCGACGCGCCCGAAGCGTAAGGTGCCGAGCGGAAGGACAAGCCAAGCAGAAGGAGCAGCCATGAACGCGAAAGAAGGAAGCGCCCGTCCCGCAGCCCTCGGCCGGGGGCTGGACACCCTCATGGGAAACGAGGAGGAGCGCGACGCGCCCTCAGCGGAGGAAACGCCGGATGGGCCGGAGGGGCCGCATCGACCCGCGACGCCGGACGCCCGGCGATGCCAAGACCCCGAGCATGCCCACGGGAAGAGCGCAGGGCTCGTCGGCGGGCTCATAGCCGGCGGAGCGGCGGGCGCCGTCGCCGTGGCGGCGTTCACGCTCCTCGGCGTGCGCGCGGTGCTGGCGATGGGGCGCCGTCGGTAAGGCGGCCCGCATGCGGAAACGCCGTCCGAACGGGCGGCGTTTCCCGTTTTCGCGAGGATTTCGGCCCGAACGTCCGCTTCCGGCGGGAAACGCCGCGCACATGCGTCATCATGGAGCGCACACGTTTCGAGGAACACGGAGAGTCCATGCCCGACAACCCCGCAGATCGGCAGCATCCCAACGACCCGCTGCACGGCATCACGCTGGAGACGATGCTCAAGCAGCTGGTGAACAAGTACGGCTGGGACGGCCTGGCCAAGCGCATCAGGATCAACTGCTTCAAGAAGAACCCGAACTTCAAGAGCTCGCTCACGTTCCTGCGCAAGACCCCGTGGGCGCGCAGCAAAGTGGAGGAGCTGTACAAGAACTCGAGGTTCTGGGTGGATCTGTAGATCGACCGGCTGCATGTTTTGACGTAAAACGTCATATTCATATCATTTTGCGTCATGTTTCGGCGTATACTGGGAGCCATCCGATAGCGAGGAGACCCCTATGGACAAGACGCGCGCCAAGATCAAGTCGACCAGCATGACCGCATTCGTCGCGATCCTCGCCATCGCGCTGCTGTTCGGCATTCAGACGTCGATCAATATCTTCGACTGGCTGACGACCGGTGAAGCGCTGTCGAACCCCGACTCCGTGCGCCACGGCATGGGATTGCTCGGGGACGGGCTTCTCGTCGCGTTGGCCGTGTACGTCGCTCTCGTCTTTCTGCGCATCAATCGCGAGGAGACGCCGTTCTTCGCAAACCTGCCGCGCAAGATCAAAGCGGTGGCCGTGCTCCTTTTCGCGACGCTCGCGGTGCCGAAGTGGCTGTACTGGGCAGTCGTCAGCATCCAAACCGGAACGCTGTCCGGCGCTCTCGTGGACGAATCGGTCATGTTCGCCTTCATGCTGGCCGCCATCGTGTTCTGCCTCGGGCAGATCATCGAGTACGGCTATCTCGTCCAAGACGAGAACTTCGAGATCATCTAGGAGGGCGGCATGGCTATCGTGCTGCGCCTCGATCGGATGATGGCCGATCGCAAGGTTTCCCTGGGAGAGCTGGCCGAGAAGGTGGGCATCGCCGACGGCAACCTGTCGAAGCTGAAGAACGGCAAGGTCAGTGGGGTGCGCTTCAAAACGCTCAACGCCATCTGCAAGGAGCTGGACTGCCAGCCCGGCGACCTCCTGGAGTTCGTCGACGACGAAGAAGGCTGATCCTCCCCTCCCCTTTCCCGCGTTTTCTGCTACCGTGGAGCGATGCACCCGAAGGGAAGGACGTCCCATGCGCATGTTGCTCGTTGAAGACGACGCGGCCATCGTCGCCAGCTTGACGGACCTGCTGCGATCGAAAGGATACGAGACGCGCTGTGCCGACGGCCAGGACGCGGCCGTCGAGTTGCTGCGCAGCGAACGTTTCGACCTGGCGCTGGTGGACGTGGCGCTCGCCCAGGGCAACGGGTTCGCCGTGTGCGCGGCGGCCAAGGCGTGCGACCCGGCTCCCGCCGTCATCTTCCTCACGGCCTCCGACGACGAGTTCAGCACCGTGGCCGGCCTCGACATGGGCGCCGACGACTACATCGCCAAGCCCTTCCGCGCCCGCGAGCTGCTCTCGCGCATCCGCTCGGTGCTGCGCCGCACGAACGCCGCATCGTCGCTGTTGCGCCTGGGCGACGTGGAGATCGACGCCGGCACCGCGTGCGTGCGCAAGGCGGGCCGCGACCTGGCGCTGACGGCGCTCGAGTACCGGCTGCTCCTGCTGTTCGCGCAAAGCCGGGGCAAGCTGGTCACGCGCGAGCACGTGCGCAACGCCATCTGGGACAGCGCCGGCGAATACGTCAGCGACAACACGCTGAGCGTCTACGTCAAGCGCCTGCGCGACAAGGTGGAGGACGATCCGGCCGACCCCCGCCTCATCCTCACCGTGCGCGGGCTGGGCTACCGGACGGGAGCGTGACATGGGCCTGACGAGGAACCGGGCCTTCGCCTGCCAGCTGGCGCTGCTCGCGGGGGCGCTTGCCGTCGTCGCCGCAGGGGCCGCCGCGGTGGAAGGACCGCGCGCGGGCCTGTGGGTGCTGGCCGCCGGAGCGCTGGCCTGCGCGCTGTTCGCGACGTTCTCGCTGCGGCGTTACCGGCAGATCGCGCGTTTGGCGTCCGAGGTCGACGAGGTGCTGCACGGCGGCCGGCGCATCGCCTTCTCGGACTACCGCGAGGGCGATCTGGCCGTGCTCAGAAACGAGCTGGCGAAGATGGTGGCCGCCCTGCGCACCGCCACCGAGCGCCTCGACGCCGAGAAGAACGCGCTGGCCGACGCGCTGGCCGACGTGTCGCACCAGATACGCACCCCGCTCACGGCCATGGGGCTGCTCATCGGCACCGCCGAGCGCACGAGCGACGAGGCCGAGCGCATCCGCGCGCTGCACGAGCTGGAAACGCTCGTGAGCCGCGTGGGATGGCTGGTCACGGCGCTGTTGAAGCTGGCGAAGGCCGATGCCGGCGCCATCCGCGTGCAAGCTCGCCCCGTGGATGCGGCGCGGCTCGTGCGCGACGCGCTGGCCCCGCTGGCCGGCGCCTTCGACCTGCGCGACGTCGCCTGCGAGACGCACGTCGACGAGGGAGCGTCGTTCAACGGAGACGCCGCCTGGTCGGCCGAGGCGCTGGGCAACATCCTCAAGAACTGCATGGAGCACACGCCCGCCGGCGGATGCGTGCGCGTGCAGGCGTCCGAGGACGCCGTGGCCTTCCGCCTGTCCGTCGCCGACACGGGCCCGGGCATCGCCGCCGAGGATCTTCCCCGCCTGTTCGAGCGCTTCTACCGCGGCGCGGGATCGGAGGGGTTCGGCATCGGCCTCGCGCTGGCCCAGGCGCTCGTGACCGCCCAGGGAGGCACGCTGCGCGCGGGCAACGACCGCGAAACGGGCGGCGCTCGCTTCGACCTGACGTTCCCGAAGGTGGTCGTGTAGGAGGCCCTTCGCCCGGAACGGCGGGCTGGCCGAATATGACAATTCCGTCATGCGGCGTTCATGCCCGCGCAAGCGCGGGATGGCACACTGTTCCGTAGACCGTTAGCGAGAAAGGCTCCTCATGGACATTCTGACCATCGACCATCTCACCAAGGTGTACGGAAGCGGCCCCACGGCGCTCAAGGCGCTCGACGACGTGTCGTTCAGCGTGGCCGCGGGCGAGTTCGTGGCCATCGTCGGCTCGTCGGGCTCCGGCAAGTCGACGCTTCTGCACCTCATGGGCGGCGTCGACCGCCCCACCTCCGGCACGGTGCTGCTGAACGGCGCGGACGTGTACGCGCGCTCCGACGAGGAGCTGGCCGTGCTGCGCCGTCGCGACGTGGGGCTGGTCTACCAGTTCTACAACCTCATCCCCGTGCTCAACGCGGTGGAGAACATGACGCTTCCCGTGCTCATGGACGGACGCGCCGTGAACGAAGAGCGCCTCGGCATGCTTCTGGACGGCTTGGGACTGCGCGGCCATGAGCGCTTCCTGCCCAATCAGCTGTCAGGCGGACAGCAGCAGCGCGTGGCCATCGGGCGCGCGCTCATGAACGCGCCTGCCGTGGTGCTGGCCGACGAGCCCACCGGCAACCTCGACTCGCGCAACTCGCACGAGATCATGGCGCTTTTGCGCGAGTCGAACAAGCGCTTCGACCAGACGCTCGTGGTGATCACGCATGACGAGGACATCGCGTGCATGGCCGACCGCGTCATCGCCATCGAGGATGGCCGCATCGCCTCCGACGAAAGGAGGCGCTGATGGCCGGCATATTCACGCGTTTCACCCTGCGCTCGCTCGCTCAGAACCGCGTGCGCACGGCCGTGACCGTCGTCGGCATCGCGCTGTCCACGGCGCTTCTAGCCGCCGTGCTGACCAGCGTGGCAAGCGTGCAGCAGGGCTTGCTCGAGCGCACGATGGTAACTGAAGGACCATGGCACGTGTATTCCCCCGACGTGCCCGCTCAGGGCATCGATGCGCTCGTGGAAAGCGACGCCGTGACCGACCTCGCCACCTTCCGCGACCTCGGATCGGCCGCACTCGCGCCCGACGACGCCAACCGTCTGGGTGTGTTCATCGCGCTGAAGACGACGCCGACCACCGTCAAGGGCGTCGACGAGCCGGGCGGCGCGCCGTACTCCCTGATGCCCGAGCTGGCAAGCGGGCGATGGCCCGAGACAGCGGACGAGATCGTGCTGCCCGACTATCTCCAAGGCGAGGAGCTGGGCGCGGGAGGCGCCGAAGGCGTCGTTTCGAACGGCCCCCTTGAAACGGGCTCCACCCTCACGGGAGGTTTCGGAAACCTCGCAGCCGCCGAAGACGGCGCGCGCCTCGCCGACGGAAACGAGACGCGCGTCGAGAACGCCCGCGAGCGCACGCTGACGGTTACCGGATTCTACAAGCGACAAGCGCCTTTCCTCGCCAACAACTACACGGCCTCTTCCGCGCCCAGCGTCGCCCTCACCGTGGCCGACGCGTCTGAGGAAGGAGCGGCTGCGGGCGCGTATCTGGTCACGCAAGGTCTGGGAACCCTCGACGAGATGAAGGCCTTCTTCGCCGACGCGACCGGATTGGACGATACGGCCGCCACTCTGTACCACACCAGCCTGTTCTCGTACTTGGGCATCTCCGACGGCAGGCCCATCTGGGGAAGCCTCTGGGCGGTTGCCGCCGTGTTGGCCATCGTCATCGTGGCGGCGTCCGCATCGCTGATCTACAACGCATTCGCCATCTCGGTGGCCGAGCGTACGCGGCAGTTCGGACTGCTGGCCTCTCTCGGCGCTTCGAAGCGGCAACTGCGCAGCACCGTGCTGGCAGAGGCGCTGCTGCTGGGAGCCGTCGGCGTGCCGATTGGCCTCTTAGCGGGCGTGGCGGGCACGGCAGACGCGTTCTCGTCGTCGCAGGAGGCGTTCGCTGCGATGCTGGGATCGGGATCGGCGGGGCTCGCGGTGCACGTGGATGCCGGAGCGTTGGCTGCGGCCGCGGCACTGTCGATAGCCACTTTGCTGGTGAGCGCCTGGGTGCCGTCGGCCCGCGCCGCCCGCGTCTCAGCCGTCGACGCCATCCGCCAAACGCAGGACGTGCGCCTCTCGAAGCGCGCAGAACGGTCGGCACCATCGCACGCGCCCGACGTCGGGCGCGTGAAGCTGGGCATCGCGGGCAGGCTGTTCGGCATCCCCGGGTTCGTCGCACACCGCAACCTGTCGCGCTCGGCGACGCGCGGGCGCACCGTGGTGGCATCGCTCGCGGTCAGCGTGACCCTCGTGGTGGTCGCCGGCAGCACGGCGCTGTACCTCGCGCCGCTGTCCGACCGCGCCAGCAGCTCGCGCGGCGCTGGGAGCGGAGCCGACATCGTGGTGTCGGCGCATCCCGACTACACCGCCCCGCGCGAAGGGAACGACCTGTCAGACTATGCCGCCGAATACGACGAGTTCCTGACGCGGGCGAGCGAGATCGAGGGCTTGCAGCTCATAGGCTCGTGCCGCCAAGGTCAGGCCGAAAGCGTCGTCGACGGTCGCATGATATCGCAAGAGGCGCGCGCTGCTCGACAAGCTTACAACTCCCAGACGAGCGCCGACTGGGTTCCCGACAGCTTCGGCGAGGACGGCGATTACTACGGGGCCCTGTACACCTTCTTCGTCGACGATGCCTCGTGGCGCGCGCTGCTGGACGAGCTCGACCTGGACGCAGCCGCCTACACCGACCCGGAGAACCCGCGCGCCATCGGCCTGAACACCTATCAGGACAGGATGCCCGACGGCACGTACGTGTCCACGAAGCCTTTCGCGGGCACCGGCGCCGTCGACCTGTACGTCACCGAGGAACGTGAAGGATTCTCCAACATGGGCTTGCAGGAAGGCCCGGACGGACGGCCCCTGGTGGGGTACCTCGACCGGGAGGCCGGGGCCGGCGGGACGGCCGACATCGTAACCGCCCCCATCGACGAGGCGGCCACGGCTTTCCGCATCGAGATAGGAGCGCTCTGCGACGAGGAGCCGGCCGTGCTGAACGCCATCGCGGCCAACAACCGCTTCCCCTCGATCATCCTGCCGGAGAGCGTTGCGGAGAGAGCCGCAGGGCTGGGCGACTACCACTCGAACCCGTACACGTACTCGTTCGCCGGAGCCTCGTTCACGGCGGAGGATCACGCGAAGGCTTCCGACGAGCTGGAGGCGCTGGGGCGCGACTTAGGCGACATCGTGGTCAACGTGAACGACATCGAGAACGCGGCGCGCCAGAACCGATTGATCGCGCAAGCTTTCCAACTGTTCGTGCTGTGCTTCTCCGTCATCACGACGCTCATCGCCGTGGCCAACGTGTTCAACACGCTGGCGAACGGGATCATCCTGCGCACGCGCGAGTTCGCCGCGCTGCGTTCCATCGGCATGGGCAACCGCGCCTTCGCCCGAATGCTGGCCTACGAGTGCGCGAGCTACGCCCTGCGCGGTTTGGGGATAGGGCTGGCGGCAGCCGTAGCGGTTACATTCGCGCTGTTCGCAGCAACGTCCATGGCGTTCGCCGGCCTCGAGTTCACGCTGCCGTGGGACTACGTGGCTCTCGCCGTGGCCATCGTGGCCGTGGTGCTGGCGCTCAGCGTGGCCTACGCGCTGCGCCGAGCGCACGCCGCCAGCGTCGTGGACGCTCTGAGGTCGGACGCGATCTAGCAACGCCCGCGCGCCCCTTTCCGCGAGGGGCGTGCGGGCCGACAGGACGGTCGCTTTACCGTGCGCGCACCGTATTCACGATGGCATCCACGACGTCGATGACGAGCGCCGCCACGACGAGGCCGCAGAACGCCGTCTGCGCGTTGGACACCGCCCACAGCACCGGGCCCTCCAGCGCCTTGCCCGACGACTGCATCGCCTGGACGACGGCTTGGGAGTCGACCAGCTGGAAGTTCGTCAGCCAGAACACGACGAGCGCTCCCGCTACCAGGTCGCATGCGAACGTCACCGCCAGCACGCGCTTCGTATAGCGGCCTTCCACCAGCTTGAAGCACTCGCCGGCGACGCACACGAACGTCCACACGACGACGACCCATGCCGAAGCGCGGAAGGCGTCGACGTTGAACGGATCGAACGGCACGCCGTCTGCGCGATGGCTGAGCGCGTTCAGCACGTCGGGGAACAGCAGGAACACAACGGCGCCCACGATGGAGAACACGATGCCGGCAACCGCATCGCCGCGCGTGGAAGACCTGGTCTCGCGCGGCACGGGCGGCAGGTCGTCGAGCGAGCCCATCGTCTCGACCTCGATGCCCCGGCGGGAGAAGAAGGCGAACAGCAGGGTGACGATCGCGAACGCGAAGAGAAGCGCCCCTATCAGGGATCCGATGCCCTCCAGCACGCCTCCGAGGAGGCTCCCTTCCGCGCCCGTTGCGAGCGACAGCGCCCCGGCGACCAGCATGCCGCCTGCGACGCAGGCCAGCACGATCTTCAGAACGTAAAGGTACTGTGCGTAGTACGGCTGTCCGATCAGGCATTCCCCTTCCCCGCTCGTGTACTTGCGCACCATCTCGCCCGGGGTTCCCAGCTCGGTGAGCACGACCCGGACGTCCTTGGCCGTGGGCGGCAGGCTGCCGCAGCGCTCGTCCAGCATGTCCGAGATAAGCGTGCGCAGCTCCTCGGCCACGTCGGAGCGCTGTGCGCTGGGCAGGTGCCGCGTGATGGCGTACAGGTAACGCTCGATCAGGTCGTTATCGTTCGGCATGTTCCCGATCCTCTCTGTTTGTCTCCAACAGCTTGCCCACCCCGTCGCACAGAACGTGCCACTGGGCCTCCACTTCGCGCAGCACGCGCAGGCCCTCGTCGGTGGTGCGGTAGTATTTGCGCGGCTTCGAGCCGCCGTTGTCCCATTCGCTTGCCAGCAGCCCTTGCGACTCGAGGCGCCGCATCAGCGGGTACAACGTGTTCGCCTCGATAGGGATGCCGTGGTCGGCCAGCGATTTCACCAGCGCGTAGCCGTATGCCGGCTCGCGCAGCTGGCTCAGCACGAGCATGACCAGCGTGCCGCGCCGAAGTTCCAAGACCATGCTCGATACGATGTCGTCGTACGCCATGCGCCCCTCCTTCCAGTGCCGTTTCCCTGCGCCGCAGGTTTTGCGGTTGCGTCGGATAGTGTGTGTCGCACACTATAACATAGTTCACACGATAATGTGCGGCACACAGTACAAATCGTATGGGGTATACTCGTGCCTGCCGGTTCAGCGAACCGGGCGGGCCGAGGGCTCGCGCGCCCGCCGACGAAAGAGGCCGCCATGCACCGCATGACCGACAGCGAGTTCGAATCAGCCGTGGAGGAGGCGCTCGGATGCATTCCCGAGCGGTTCCTCGACGCGCTCGAGAACGTGGCCGTCGTCGTAGAGGACGAGCCGAACGACTACCATCTGGAAACTCTCGAGGAACCCGATTGTCTAGGGGCTTCCGTCTGCGACAACGAGTTGCTGGGGCTCTACGACGGCGTGTCGCTGCCCGATCGCGCCGACGGCTACGACAGCGACGTCCCCGATGTGATCACCGTGTTCAAAGGTCCCCATGAGCGCTGCTTCGGCTCGCGCGCGGAGATCGTCGAGGAGATCGGGAAGACCGTCGTGCACGAGATCGGGCACTACTTCGGCATCGACGACGCTCGCCTCTACGAGATGGGATACTGAGCAGGGCGCCGAAAGAACGAACGACCTGCCTATACACCCGCGCCATTTCACGTATAATTTCCTCAGATCATTGCCGAACACGAGGAGGACCCCCGCATGGACCCCAACAAGCGCCCCGAAGACATAGAGCGAATCACCACCCCCGAGCTGGCGAACGCCTTCATCGACGAGCAAATGGACGCGATCCGCGCCCAGATCGGCGACAAGAAGGTGCTGCTGGCGCTGTCCGGCGGCGTGGACTCGTCGGTGGTGGCGGCGCTGCTGATCAAAGCCATCGGCAAGCAGCTCATCTGCGTGCACGTGAACCACGGCCTCATGCGCAAGGGCGAGAGCGAGCAGGTGGTTGACGTGTTCCAGAACCAGCTGGACGCGAACCTCGTGTACGTGGACGCCACCGACCGCTTCCTCGAGCTGCTCGACGACGTAGCCGAGCCGGAGGCCAAGCGCAAGATCATCGGCGCCGAGTTCATCCGCGTGTTCGAGGAGGAGGCGCGCAAGGTGGGCGACGAGGTGAGCTTCCTCGCGCAGGGCACCATCTACCCCGACATCCTGGAATCCGACGGCGTGAAGGCGCACCACAACGTAGGCGGTTTGCCGGACGACCTGCAGTTCGAGCTGTGCGAGCCCGTGCGCCTGCTGTACAAGGACGAGGTGCGCGTCATCGGCCGTGAGCTGGGTCTGCCCGAGGGCATGGTCGAGCGCCAGCCGTTCCCCGGCCCGGGCCTGGGCGTGCGCTGCCTCGGCGCCATCACGCGCGACCGCCTGGAGGCGCTGCGCGAGGCCGACGCCATCCTGCGCGACGAGTTCGCCGCGGCCGGCCTCGAGGGCAAGGTGTGGCAGTACTTCGTGAGCGTACCCGACTTCCGCGCCACCGGCGTCCGCGACGGCGTGCGAGCCTTCGAGTGGCCCGCCATCATCCGCGCGGTCAACACGGTGGACGCCATGACGGCCGAGGTGCCGGAGCTCGATTGGGCGCTGCTGAAGAAGATCACGGAGCGCATCCTGAATGAGGTCGCCGGCATCTGCCGCGTGTGCTACGACTTGACGCCGAAACCTTGCGGAACCATCGAGTGGGAATAGGGTTCCTTACCTCTAGCAATTCATAATACCTGTTAGAATGCCTGTCTACTGTTTTGACGGGCATTCTTATTGCGAAATGACTATACTTTTACCTATAACGCAACAGATTGAAAGTGGCACTATTCGATGTTATCAAGCAAAGGGATAGATCATTGATAAATACTCCCTTAAAAACCAGCAAGAACTATCCGACGATCACCGAGAAAAGCTGGTGGGCTGTTCGCAATAAGTTCAAAGCATCCATTCCAAGTGTTGTTACGCCATCATATATTTTGTCGTTCTTACCTCTCAACAGCATTCCTTCGGCTAATTCTAACGTTGTTGTCCCCCTCAAAAGAATGGGGCTAATCGACTTTAATGGCGTTCCGACATCATTGGCAAAACAATGGCGACTGGATCAAGAATACAAAAAGGTATGCAAAAAGATTCTTGAATTGGTTTACCCTCCCGAACTCCTTGCCCTATTCCCTGATTCAGTGATTGATAGACCATTGGTGAAAAGTTGGTTTATGGCTCAGGGAATCGGTGAGGAATCTTCAAGAAAGATGGCTCGCGTGTTTTGTATGCTTAAAACCAGCGATTTGAAGAAGGTGAGTATGGAATACCGAAAAAAAGATACCCGTTTACCCAATGGCTCCATCTCTTCAAAAGAAAGCGCTAGCAAAGATACCGATGATCACGCACGACCCGAGGTGCATATTGATCTCCAAATACACATTTCTCCCGACTCAACCCCAGAGCTTGTAAACTCGATCTTTAGCAGCATGGCTAAACATCTGTATGGGAAGAATCAGTGACAATGGTTGCCTTTGAATTATTCGCTATTGCACATAATCTTAACGCCGAGCTTTCCACACTTGGTATCACCTCAAAAGAGGCAGAGAACGACTCTTCCTTGTATGACCATCTGATAGTTAATGAATCATTAAGAGAAAAAACTCGCGAACTGTATTTTGATGGCCATTACACCAGAGTGATTGAAGAAGCTTTTAAGCTGATCGATAACTTGGTTAAAGAGAAGGCTTCCATCGCTCCATCTTCTTCTTTAACAGGGTCCAAGCTGATGCAGATGGCATTTTCCAGAGAGAGACCTCTCCTTCGGCTCAATCAAGGCTCGTCAGCTTCTGAAGCTGACGAGCAGCTTGGATACATGCAATTGTTCGCCGGATGCATGACTGGCGTTAGAAACCCAAGAGCCCATGATGCGAATTGGAAGGATTCTAAGATGCAAGCTCTTCAGCTACTAGTATTTGCAGAGCATTTAATCGAAAAGGTGGAGATGGCGCAAATAAACGAGCTTTAAGTACTTATAATTGCATCTAGCCGACCAACCAGATACAACAAGTGAGAATAAGGATACGGGGCACCCTCTGAGATTGATCTCAAAGAGTGCTCCGCATCCGATCTCTACTGAGAGCCATTGTGTCAAAGTTACGCACGAACGTTTCGGCACGCACCAGCAGAAGAACCATAAGCAGGAAGCTCAAGCAATGTAGATATTACCTTCGACAAATCATCGACAGTACCTACAATCCATGCCAAGTACTCTTCAACGGATTTCTGCACAGATGATTGTATAGCCATCTCAAGAATTGTTCCGGCATCGTGACATTTGCCTAATTTGCTATCAAGCAGTTTTGAAAAATCGTAGTGGACGAACGCGTTTCTAAGATCGCTGGTTCGCTCGATCTCTTTTCGCATGCTTTTAGGAATCATGGTTGAAAGAATTTCAGCACCCTCCGAAGTGCATTCATGTCGATCTGGTTTAGGTTTAACACATCTTGAGAATTTGCTAATGCTGCGGCATGCTGCCAGTAGAACCGTTGTTGCGAACTTCATTTGAAGAGCATCGCTGAAAAAGCCGCTGTTACGCAGCACCGTGATCGAATTCAACTGCGTCAAGATATCCGATAACATGAAGAAACACGCAATATTTGATATACCCTTACAAGATAAGGGTATCAACAGATCTGAAAAATGGAGATCGAGAGATTCGGCTTCGAACTTATTGGAGACAAGCGAACTCTCTTCAATGCCCAACTGAGCAACTGTATAATAATTAACACTTGCAGCCTGACCAATATCGAAACCCAGCCGACTAACTACATCAGGATTTGCGAGGACACCCTTCAAGCCACCATCAGCCTGACCAACATACCGGGCAACATTGTATGAGGTTGAAACAGGAAGCCCATTGCAATACACAATGGCAATATCTGGCTGCATAGCATTTAGCAAATCTCCAAATAAACCTGAATGGTTCTTTGCAGAAGCCGTTAGTGTACTGGTTATCGCCTTGGCTTCTAAAGCATACTCTTCAATATGAAGTCCTTTGGAAGAAAGCGCTTTTGATGCATTGCGAAGCCTGTTGACAGCATTTGAATCAAGCGGAACAGTGGCATCAAAATACTTTCTGACGAATCTAACGCTATCATGAACGGTCAGAGCGAGAAAAGGCAATATGGAGAGCATGAGCAGCGGGGTTGCTTCGGGATAGCGTCGCGAATGCTCAATCACCTTGTGAAACATACGACCCTCATCGACAAACAAGAGGATACTGCAGGCATCGGCTTCGTTGTTGCTGCTATTTATTGTCAATTCCTATTCACCTGCCAGATCTATAAGTATTACAGATGATTGTATGTAGCGAATTCGATTTTAACAGGAAGCGGATGGAAATTGTTAGAGGAGAAAACAAGAGCCACTGAGTAACCTTGCAGAAACAGCAAGTCATCCGTTAGCTTCAATTGCTTATATGTCATTACCAACGAAAAATCATCCCTTGCAGTTGACCCGAAACCTTGCTGGTGCAAAGGCGGCAATCGGCGTAGCAGACATCGGCCAAAGTAGCCGAACGAAGAGCAGCGCCAGCGACGCGGCATCCCTTGCCCCGGAACCCGTACGCCACCCTCTGCGTCTCTCACGACTACCCCACGCTGGTCAAGCGCAAGAAGAGGTCAGGAAGATCCCGGTGAAGCTGTTCTGGGACCTCCAAAGACCGCGTCGTCCTTTGGGCACAACGCAGCTGGATCGAGAACTACGAGACTGTGGCACCATGTCGAAGACGCGCTACGAGAAGTCGAACCTGGCCCAAGTGCTGGGCAAACGCGGCGCACAAGAAGTTGACACCTGTGCGCTACACAAGACTCGCAGGATATGCGACGAAAACGCAGCGGGCCCCGCTTAGGGGCCCGCTGCTAAACATCGGTGTCTTTGGCCGCGCCGTCCAGATTGCGCGCTAGACGAACGTGAGCCGTTTCTTCTGGGCGGCGCACTCGCCGAGATACATGTTGATGATGTTCTGGTAGGGTATGCCCGTCCTACGCGCCTCCTCCTTGAAGTAGTCGATGGTCTCAACATCGATATTCACAGTCACCGGCCTGCGTACGCGCTCGGCGTAGGGGTTCGGGCGACTCCCGCTGAAGTCGTACTCATCCCTCATGGCAGTACCTCCAATACTCTTTCGATTCTGCCTTCGTCGCCTTTCTAGCAGAAATTATGCGGATCACATCCCCATCAGCCCTGTAGCAGTGGCGCACGACGAGGACGTTGGCTCTCATGCTCGCGCACGTCGACATCGCCAAGATGGCGAACCGCGTCGTGCGCGAGACGATAGGCCTCTAGATGAGGGGACCCTGGAACAGCTCGTCGTGACTGCCCATGCGGACGAGCCTGATGATCGGGTTCGACTTATGGGGCATGTAGAGCACCACGACATCGACCATGCCGTCCGAGAGGTGAAAGTCTATGTGCCCGTTGTAGTTCCCGCCAGGATTGCTGAGCTCGTGCGGGCCGTACTCGTTCGGCACCGCGCCGGTCCTCATGAGCTCCGAGACCGCCTCCTTGAATTCGCCCCTCAAGCGGGGGTGCCGTTTCATGACGCGGGCGTAGTCCGCCTTGAAGGCCGGCTCGACCTTGATCTCGTACACGGGCTACTCCTCCTCGAGGAACGCCACGAGTCCGTCGATATCGTCAAAGGCGGGCGCATCGTCGGGGATGAGGCCGAGCTCCTTCGCCTCCGCGGCGACCAGAGCGCGGCGGGTCTCCTCGTTCGGGACCCCGCCCGCCGGAACGATCTCGAAAGGGATCCTGCGCTGGTTCACCAGCTGGTGCGTCGCCATGACAACGTAAGTGTTGTAGCTCAACCCGACAGATCCGAGGATCTCGTTCGCCTGGGCCTTGAGGTTCTCATCGACGCGAACCGTTGTCGGTTTAACTGCAGTGGCCATGCCGTGTCTCCCTTCCTTTTTGGAACGATTATACCACTGAGCGCAAAGTGATGCCGTATGACATCTATATGCTATACAAATCTGTATGAATTGTTCTTTTTTCAGACATCAATCGAACAAGATGCTTCGCACCAGCGGCTGAAAGGGCTTTTGAACATGACTACCCTCTCACCCCTCGGAACCGACCCCCAACGCTCTCCGACTAGACGATCCTCACGTACCCGTCCTTGCGAGGCTTCGGCTCGGGCGCAGGGCCGTCGCCGTAACCCAGGATACAGTTGGCAACGCCCACGTAATCGCCGTCGAGACCCCAATCCTTCAAAAGCGCTCGACCCTCGTCGGTCTCGAAGACCTCCTTGGCACGATAGATGAAGCACGAGTCGACCCCGACGGCATGCGCCGCATTCAGAAGGTTGCCCGCCACAAGACAGGCATCTTCGAACCAGGTAGGCGCAGCACCCCTATGGCCGAAAACGATAGCAACCGCAGGAGCCCCGTAGAAGGGATCGATGTCACGTCCCATCACCCCTGCGTTGAGGGCGGCCACCTTGTCCCTGACCTCCTTGCTTTCCACCAGCACGATCACGGGCGACTGGGCTCCCATTCCCGTAGGCGCATAGGTCGCAGCCTCCAGGATCGCGTCAAGCTTCTCGCGCTCCACGGGCCTGTCCGCATAACCCCTCACCGCACGCCGAGTCTTCAGGCTTTCGATAACCGCGTTTTCCACCATCATAAGCCTCCGTTCTTCTTACGCGGAGCATTTCGCTCCACCGCTTTCACTCCTTCGCTCAACCCTCAAGTTTCCTCGACTCGAATATAACGATCCCGCCGCATCGATTAAATAGCCAGATGCGAGAATCAGATCAATTAAGAGAACGACCATTGCAAGACCACGAATCATCGATATCGGGCTTCTTCGCGCAGACTCATGGAAGAGCGCAGGATCAAAGTCGATAGAAGAAGATATACTTTAACGATACCTTGCAAAAGCGCAAAAGCGAGAACTTTGCGGGCGCAAACTGTAAACGAAAGGGTTCGGGATGACGGAACTTGTCTCCGCCGAGATATCTCTCAGCACCGAAGGACTCGCCGAATGCGAGTCTCTGGACTTAATCAACCGGAAGCTCTCGGATGTCGAAGAAAACCTCAAGCGCTACACATGCACCGCGAACAGAGACGATTACGCATTCGCGGTATTCAGCGGACTATTGGCGGGAGCTATGGACTCGCTGATCGTCGGAGAAACCAAAATCGAAGCTGCGGACATCAGCCTTTCGCATCGCCAGGTGAACCAGTTCATCCAGCAGTTCGCAGGACAGAAAGAGGGCGACGGGGGCAGGCTCGTCGATGCCATAAAAAACCTCGAATCGAGTTACGAGGTCCCTCAAGACAACATCTGGAAAGGCAAGAGCATAAGCGTTTCTGCTAGCAACCACCACCTGGCGGATCTCGCGCACCACCCCACTCCAATCGGCCTTCTGGCCGCGATGGCCGTCCAGTTCTTGAGGGTCGGAACGTTTGTGGACAGAAACGGCAAATGGCACTTCGTGATGGTTGGAACAACGGCAAAGGACGTTGCGCAGATTCTGATTCCTGTCGCGATCACGGGAATGCTGAACTGGATAGTCTCGCTGGCCGAGCACGCCTACGAGGAAGAAGCAGCGGAGCAAATGCCCGAGGCCGTTCGCAGACTGGCAAGACTTGCGGCCTCCGCACCGATACTTGCCGAAGTGGCGAGATGCGCGACTAGGTGGTTCGGGCATCTCGTAAGCGACATGGGAGGCTCCAAGAACACTCCCGGCGGAGGCATGGGCGTACCCGGAGTTCTCGTTTCGCTCTTACATGAGGTATCTTCGCTTCCCCGCCTAAAGGACAGCGGGTTGCCCGGAATGGTCGATCAGCTTTACACGAAGCAAAGAATCGACTTACGTCGCGAGATTCCGCTGTACAAGGCCGCCGCAAAGCAAACGCTTCCCGTGCTGTTGAACGAGGCGTTTGTGCGCACGGGCTTTTTTCTCAGCCGACTGGCCAGGGAAGCATCCTCCCACGACGATCTTGCCGACATCGACTGGAGCCATATCGTTCCCATTGGGAACAGGACGGTCGACCGAATGCTCGCCATCTCGTCTATGACTTTCAGTATTGCGGACACAGCGGATGCCGCCACTCGCGCGGCTATGGAATCAGGGGCGAACTGGATTCTGCTAGCGGGAAGAATGACGGCTCGCATCAACTATGTCGGAGCGGGTCGCGCTACAATAGCGATCGCAAAGGAGATCGACAACGAATCGAAAGAGACGAAGCTTCTCCACGAAAAGATGGTTCTGTCAGAAACGAGGGCGGCAATCTTCATCAAGCAGCTCCGGAAGTTCGAGAAAAACTTAGAGCAGCAAGTCGGCGACTACATAATCGACGATCTCGAAGCGTTTGCAAACGGCATGAACGACATGGATCGCGGCATTGCAGAGAAAAATGCCGACTTCGTCATCAAGGGCAGCGTCGCGATACAGAAAGCTTTGGGCAGGGATACCCAATTTGCAAACAAAAGAGAGTTCGAAACGTTAATGGGATCGGAC
Source organism: Eggerthella sp. BIOML-A1 (assembly GCF_009875595.1). Taxonomy (NCBI): domain Bacteria; kingdom Bacillati; phylum Actinomycetota; class Coriobacteriia; order Eggerthellales; family Eggerthellaceae; genus Eggerthella; species Eggerthella sp. BIOML-A1. The sequence continues at coordinate 43,645 of NZ_WWRZ01000004.1, forward strand.
GACGCTCTGATCCTCTAATCTTCAGGAGGTGGACATGGGTCTTGAGAACCTGAAAAAAAGCTTCGACGGGGCAATTACGGCAGCGGCGAACGCCGCGAGCGATGCGACCTCTATTGCTAAAAAGAGCATCCAAAGCATTGACATCAGCGATGCGAAAAAGGTTCAGGAAAAGGCCGCCGCCGCCCTGCAGAGCGCCAAAAATACGGCTTCCGACTTCGCCGAGAACGCGGGGGCTGCAGTTTCTGATCTGGTAGCTCGCACAACGAGCGACGAAAACGAAAGGATCAACGGCATAGCCCTTCAGGATGACCACATCTCGAAGATCGGGGCAACGCGGATCCTGTACTACCTCATGGCCGCCGACGGAGATGTCAAGCCGGAGGAATTGGAGAAATTCGACCTGATCGGAAATGCCCTGCTGCAGAACTACGCGCAGATCAGGGATTCGCTCCTGCAGCAATGCGAAGATGCGACTTCCAAAATCAACGAAAACGATAGTCGAACCGACGCGATCAACGACCTTGTCGACAAGGAGATAGAAACAGCGGAATCATCGGACGACGATCTCATGGATCCATCCCTTCTTGTCTGGAACATGCTTGTCACCGCAATGAGCGATCAAGATTACGCCGAGCCGGAAATCGAAATTGCCAGCCATGCCGCCACATCTCTCGGGATTAGGCGAGACCGGTTCGCCGAACTCGAAAACAGCGCATTCGCGCTTTCCGATCTCGAGCGCGAGGCTTGCTGGCTCAAGACATCCGGCAGGCCGTATTCGCAAGTTGCCCCTCTCGTGGCCGAAGTCGAGAAGCGTCAAGAAATCATATTCAAAAGCATTCGCGACCTCATCGCTCTCTAAGGAGGATACCATGCCTTTGCCAGTGTTCTTCATCGGAGCCGCGGTGGCAACCGGTGGAGCCGGAGTCGTCAAATCAGTTAAAGCAGGCATCGACGCCCGTACCGCGACAAAAATGAACGAAGATGCAAACGCCCTCGTCGAGTCGACCACGGCTCGGCTTAACGCGCATCGCGAATCATGCGGAACCGCGTTGTCCAACCTAGGTGAAGAAAAGGTGTTCGTCCTCGAGAACAGCATGAAGACATTCCTGGACACATTCACGAAATTGAAGAACGTCGACTTCAAGGAAACAGAGGGTCTTTCAGAGCTCTCTAAGATGCGCATTGATGAGAAAGAGTTCGACGAGCTCAAGTCCATGGTGAATTTCGCGGCATCGCTTACCGGCGGCGCAGTTGCCGGAACAGCCGGCGGCGCACTCGTTGCCTTCGGAGCGTACGGCGCAGCACAGGCTCTCGCCTGTGCATCAACAGGCACCGCCATCGCATCGTTGAGCGGAGCAGCGGCAACCAACGCCACGCTCGCGTTTTTCGGCGGCGGATCGATTGCTGCGGGCGGCCTGGGAATGGCTGGAGGCACAGCCGTTCTAGGCGGCCTGGTTGCCGGCCCCGCTCTACTCGTCCTCGGTCTCGTTGCAGGGCGCACAGCTGACAAGGAGCTTGATAAAGCTCGCACGAACAGGGCAGAGGCGATGCAGATCGCTTCGCAACTGGAAACAGCGATCCTGCAATGCGAGGCCATCCGAGGCAGGACCTACTTGTTCTACAACCTGATCGCGAGACTTGATGCTCGCTTTTTGCCGCTTGTCTTCGAGATGGAAGACAACTTCTCGAAGCAAGGCGACGATTTCAGCTCGTACGACGACGAGGCAAAGCGCATCGTTGCATCGTGCGCAGGAGTCGCCGTGGCAATCAAGACCGTTTTAGACACGCCGATGCTTACCGACGATGGCCTGCTGACCGACGAATCGGAAGCGACCGCAACAAACGTGACGAGAGTCCTCCATGAAAAGGGAATCGCCCTCTGAACAGCGGCAATGCGAAGGCGCAGCGACAAGCACACAAAAGGAGAAGGACACCGCGGCGTTCGACGGGTCGAAGGCAGCCGCAGGCGCATGCCCCGCCCATCGAACGCTACTGGGCGTCCGTAACGCGAATCTCGTATTCGGCGCCGAGCTTCTTGCCGACTCCTTCCACATATTGGCGCAAAAGCATCTCCGCCCGATCGCGCGCTTCCCTCATCAGCATCTCGTTGCCCTCGGCGCTCTCCCTCATCTTGTCTTGCGCCGCAGCGTACGCCTCAGCCTGATCGACGGATGTGATCGAGGTCAGCAGGCCCGTGTCGCTGTAAACATCGGAAAACGTGCTCTCGTCCGCATCTGGAACGCCAAGAACCTGCGCCTGCGGAATAACGATCGTCACCACGTTGTTCTCGTCGGGGCCCTCGATGCGGACCTTCGACACGTCGACGCCAAGCTGCATGGTTCCGTCGTACTCGAACCACGCCTTCTTGTAGCCGACGTTGATGCCGAACAGCATGTTGGTTCCGTCGTTGTAAATCTCGGCGACGTTGTGGTACACGCACTTGATCGTAGCCAGCTCGGCGATCTTCGAATACCCAGAGAAATCAGGGGGCTCTTCCTCCTTGCCGCACCCGACAAGGCCCGCGAAAGCGAGCACGCCGGCAAGCGCAAGGCAAACGAAGCGTTTCCTATTCATCGGCCGCAACCTCCTCGCTGTACTCGGAAATAGGCTTGAATTCAAGCTTCAGATCGTCGCCGAGCAAATACTTCGTGAGAGCCGACACGGTATCCTGCAGGCTCGCGTCAGCCTCTCTCCTGATCTCGTCCCTGTCCACGTCCGACGCTGCATCCTCGCGGCACAGGGCGATGACGTCCTTCATGTCCGCAGTTGCGTTCTCGGGGAGATAGCCGAACTCCTTGTGATCAAGCTGCGGCTCGCCGATCTCCGCCTCGGGAAGGTACGCAGTCGCAACCCCGTTGTCCCTATCGACGCGAAACTCGATATCGACAAGCTTGTAGCTCGCGCGAACGTGCGCCTGGTACTTGACCCGATAGTCCACCCGATCCTGCCAAAGGAACGTGCTGTGCTTCTCCGCGATGCCGTGGTACACGTAGTCGATGGTCGAGAGGTTGTCGATGTCGACGGCGGACTTCAGATCGGACTCTGTAACGTACTGGTTCTCATCGTCGTCCATGACGTAAGGCAGGACGAAGCCGAAGATCGCAATCAACGCAACTAGCAACCCCACCGCGATCGTCACTGTCACTTTCAGGGGAAAGCGCTTTGCAAATCGTCCCAACGCTTTCCTGGAAGCCCTGCGAGATTCCTTCTTCCGACTACGTTCTTCCGCCTCGATTCTCGCGGTGCGCGCTTGCTCTAGGCGAATCTCGCGCTCCTCCGCTTCGCTCGCGTCGAAGCCGCTTGCCCACCCCGTTTGCGTTCTTCCAAAATAAACCCTCGCTCGAATAATCAGTTTTCAGGTTCGGTATAATTCTATCAGCACACAGAGCGCCTGACGAAGAACCTCCGGAGGGAGAATCGATGAAACTAGGCAAACCCGCAACAGCAGCCCTGATCGTCTTGGCAGCAGTCGTCGTTCTCGTTCTTCTAGCAAGCTCGATGGGTATTCTGTCCATCAGGTTGTAAGCCGAAGCCTGTGGGTGATGCGCTCCAACGGAACGCATCGAAGCTTACGAACTCGCGGACAATATCAGAACACCGCCCGTTCGCCACGGAATGCTCATCGCCCCGAGTATCATACGAGACTCCGAGCATCTGTCGACACAGCGCTTCAGCCCTTGTCGATGCTTCGCTTTCCCCGATTTGTTGCCCTCTTGTAATCTTGCAGTATAATGGCGAAGCGCAAAATCGAATCCAACCGCATAGTATTCGCTTGCGTTCCGCCCGGTCGATCCGGGCGGAACGCTTTTTCGCGCGCACCGAGCAGAAGCGACGACATGGAAGAGCAGAGCATTGCAACGCGACAAGATCAAACCGATACTTTTCAGCATCATCAAGCACACCGACAGCGAAGAGCTCAAACGACAGCTTCCCAAAGACGTCGTTTCGGGCGTCATGGTGGCCGTGGTGGCGCTGCCTCTTTCCATCGCGCTGGCCATCGCTTCGGGCGTGAGCCCTGAGCAAGGCCTTTACACGGCCATCGTCGCCGGGTTCCTCATCGCGTTCCTCGGCGGCAGCCGCGTGCAGATCTCGGGCCCCACGGCGGCGTTCGCCACCATCGTTGCAGGCATCGTGGCAACCGACGGCATGGACGGCCTCGTCGCAGCCACCGTCATCGCCGGCGTGCTGCTCATGCTGATGGGCTTCTTCAAGCTGGGATCGCTCATCCGGTTCGTTCCCTACACCATCACCACGGGCTTTACGGCAGGCATCGCCGTGACCCTCGTCATCGGTCAAGTCAAAGACTTCCTCGGCCTCGCCTTCCCCGCCGGCGCGCCCACGGTCGAGACTATGGACAAGCTGCAGGCCGTCGCCCAAAGCATCGGAACGGCCAACTGGCAAGCGTTCGTCGTGGGAGCGGTCTGCCTCGCCATCCTGTTCGCCTGGCCTAAGGTCAGCGAACGCATCCCCGGATCCCTTGTCGCGCTCATCGCGGGAATCGCCCTGGTCAGCGGCTTCGGCATGCAGGTGAGCACCATCGGCGACCTGTACGTCATCAGCAGCGACCTGCCCGAATTCCGCATTCCCCAACTCAACGTCGACCTGCTGGCCGACCAGCTTCCCAACGGCATCACCATCGCCATCCTGGCCGCGATCGAATCGCTCCTGTCCTGCGTCGTCGCCGACAGCATGATCAGCTCGCACCACCGCAGCAACATGGAGCTGGTTGCGCAGGGCGTGGGCAACATCGGCTCGGTGCTGTTCGGCGGAATCCCCGCAACCGGCGCCATCGCGCGCACCGCCGCGAACGTGAAGAACGGAGGCAGAACGCCCGTCGCCGGCATGACCCATGCGCTCGTGCTGCTGATCGTCCTCGTGTTCTTCATGCCCTATGCGGCCCTCATCCCCATGCCGACCATCGCGGCCATCTTGCTGCACGTCGCCTACAACATGTCGGGATGGCGCAATTTCGCACACTTGTGCAAGACGGCCTCCCGAGGAGCGGTGGCCACGCTGCTACTCACCTTCGCGCTGACCGTCGTGTTCGACCTGGTGGTGGCGATTGCCGTGGGCATGCTGATCACGGTCGTCCTGTTCATGAAGATGGTGAGCGAGGAGACCGAGGTTCGCGGCTGGAAATACTACTGCGACGAGGATTCCGAGGTCACGCACCTGCGCGAACTCCCTGAAAGCGTGCGCGTGTACGAGATCAACGGACCCATGTTCTTCGGCATGACCGACCGCATATCCGACATATCGGTGAAATCCTTCACGAAGTACCTGATCATCCGCATGCGAGGCGTGCCATCGCTCGATTCGACGGGTATGAACGCGCTGGAGAATCTCTACGGGTACTGCCGCGAGAACGGCGTCAGCCTCATCTTCTCGCACGCCAACGAGCAGCCGATGAAAACCATGCGCCGCGCGGGTTTCGTGGACATGGTGGGAGAAGACCATTTCCGCAGCAATATCGACGATGCAATCGCTTACGCGCGCAAGCTGCTGGACGAGGAGGGGGAAACGGCATCGGCCTAGCTTTCAAATGCCCGCCACGACGACGGAGGCCGAACCATCCTTACGACGTAAGCTCCCGATACGCGAAGCAATCGACCACGTGGTCGTTCACTATGCCGATGGATTGCAGGTAGGCGTAGACGATGGTGGAGCCGACGAACTTGAAGCCGCGCTTCTTGAGATCCTTGCTGATGCGATCGGAGAGCGGCGTGGTCGCCGGCACGTCGGCCTGGGTTTTCCAGCGGTTCACGATAGGCTCGCCATCCACATAGTCCCATATGAACGCGTCGAAGCTTCCGAACTCGCGGGTCACGTCCAGAAACAGCTTCGCGTTAGTTATGGCCGCGTCGATCTTGCGGCGGTTGCGCACGATCCCCTCGTTCGTCATAAGCTCTTCGACCTTCGCCTCGTCGTAAAGCGCCACCTTGGCGGGGTCGAAGCCGTCGAACGCTTCGCGGTACGCCTCGCGTTTCTTCAGGATGGTCAGCCACGAGAGGCCCGCCTGCGCGCCCTCCAAAACCAACAGCTCGAACAGCATGCGATCGTCATGGGTGGGCTTTCCCCACTCGTTATCGTGGTAGTCGACGTACACGGGCACGTCGCCCGCCCACGAGCACCTGCGCTTCTCGTCCATGGCGCCTCCTAGCGAAACGTCATCCGGTATTCCAGCACGGCACGCTCCCCGGGCGCAAGCGTGCGCACGCCGGGCTTCTCGGACAGCTCACGTGGGGAGAAGCGTGCGTCGGGCAGCGCGGACCAGGGCTCTATGCACAGGTATCGGGCATCGTCCTGGCCGGCCTTCGTCCAAATGCCCAGATAGGGAAAATCGGAAAACTCCACCGTCACCTCGTAGCCGCTCTTCGAGCTGCCTAGCGTCGCGACGCTGCCGGGAACGTTCTCCAGCACGACGGTATCGATGCCCAACTGCTCGGGCGTCCTGGTCAAGCGGCCGTCTTCCAGCGGCACTTCGATCTTCGGCAGCGTCAGTATCCCCGCCTCGTCCATCCCGAACATCTCGAGCTTATCGATGTCCTCGAAGCGCACGAAGCAATCCACCATGCGCTCTCCCGGCATCAAGCGCGTCGCGTACGCTTCGTGGCCGCCCAGCTCGAACGGCATGGGAACGTCGCCCAGGTTCTCAACGGTGTGCGACTTGACGATCGAGGAACCCTCGAGCGAGAAGTCGACGGTCAACCGGAAATCGAAGGGATAGACCGCCCGGGTCTGCCTGTCGGACGCCGTCTCGAAACGGACGCGCGCGCCCGACTCCTGCTCGGCGGCAAACAAGCGGTCGCGGCAGAAACCGTGCATCGGCGCATCCACGCGCCGGCCCCCGTTCGCGTACCAACCGTCACGCAAGCGCCCGATCAGCGGGAACAGCAAAGGAGCCCGACGACCCCACACCGCAGGGTCGCCCGACCACATGCGCTCGACGCCGCCGCATACGACGCTCTGCAGCTCCGCGCCCACGGGCGAGATGATCACGGACAACGCGCCGTTCTCCAGCACGAACGTCGACAGCTCTTTCATCAGCACTCCTTACACCGCCCACACGGGAAACGCCCACACCTGCGAGACTATGGGGAAGGCATCTTCGGTCATGCAGAGGATGCACCCCATCCCCACTTCGCGCTTGAAAGCCCGCAGCTCTACAGGAACGTCGTCGAACGTCACTGGATCGATGGCGTTGAGATTGCGGGCGTCCTTCTTGCTTGGCGACGCGGTCTTCTTCACCTCTATCGGAAAGAGCACGCCATCCTGCTCCAAAAGCATATCGATTTCCTTTTTGTCGTTCGTTCTGAAGAAATGCAGCGGAGCTCGCCTGCCCGCATTGAGGAAGCTCTTGTAGACCTCGCCGAATGCGTACGTTTCGAAAATCTGCCCGCTCATGGCACCGACCTCCAACGCCTCGGGACTGCTCCACCCGGAAAGATACGCCGCAAGACCGGTATCGAGAAAATGCATGACGGGCTGCTTGCTCAATCGTTTTAGGATGTTGTTAGAGTACGGCTCGACCACCTTCACCAGGTAGGAACTTACCAGCAACGAAAGCCACGTCTTCGCAGTCTTCTGATCGATGTCCGCAAGCCTGGCGAGTTCGGCGTACACCACCGGCCTCGACGTGAGGGCAGCGCATGCCGCCATGAAACGCCTGAATTTGAGCTCGTCGCCCACCTGCGCGAGATCCCGGATGTCGCGCATGATATACGTATCCAGATACGACTCGTAACCGCCCGCACGCAAATCGTCGGGCAGGGCACGGATGCCGGGCAGCGAACCCGCGCATATCTGCCGATACGCTTCCGACACCCCGAAGGGCTTCGCCATATCCACGCGCCGCATGAAGTAGTCTGCGCTGGGCAGATACGGTTCCGAGGGGGTGCCAGCCACCTCGGAATGCGAAAGACCGAGCATTTCCACGATGCCGACGCGGCCGGCCAGGGACTCGGACACGGCTTTCATCAAGTGCAGCGGCTGGGAACCAGTAATCCACACGGATCCGCAATCATCGCGCTCGTCGACGATCATCTTGATATACGGAAGAAGCTCGGGGGCCTTCTGTATCTCGTCAATCAGAACAGGCGGACGATAGCGCTGCAGGAAAAGCGCCGGATCTTCCTTCGCCGTCTGCAGAATTGCCGTGTTGTCAAGCGTTACGTAAACTCGGTCGACACCGCTCTCGGCCTCTTCCTCCATCAGATGCTTGAGCATAGTCGTCTTGCCGACCTGCCTCGGTCCGGTCACGGCAACTATTTTGAAGTTCTCGGAATAGCGTCTCACCAAAGGTTCAAGCGCTCGTTCGATGTACATGACAACCTCATATCTTCTCAAATCTGGAATATACTACCATTTTTGAGAAATTTTAACAGATGAAGCCAACCTGTCTTCTCGAAACCTTGAGCCGTAGCAGCGTCGTTACGTTCCCGAACCCTGAGAGACGAGCTTTCCTACTCCTTTTCCGCCAAGATGCCGCACCGATAGGCTTCCAGCAGCTCTTCCAAGTCGGCTATCTGCTGCTTGAGCACCGAGCCGTTGTCGGTGTCGGCCACCAGCGTGCGCTTGTCGACCAGCTCCACCACCTTGCGCGACGAATGGATGTCCAGCTCGTTCACCACGGCGGCGCGCATCGACTCGAGCGGCTCGTGAGCCGCCAGCACGAAGCCGTAGGAGTTCGAGATCAGCGTGTAGCCGGCGATGCCGGTGGTGGGCTGGTAGGCTTTCGAGAAGCCGCCGTCGATGGTGAGCACGCGGCCGCCGCACTTCACCGGATCCTCGCCGTCCTTCACCTTCACCGGCACGTGCCCGCACACGATGCGCGACGTCTCGGGATCCATGCCGAAGTCCTCGAAGATGCCGCCCATCACGCGCTCGTCGTCGAGATAGGAATAGAACGAGTTCTTGACCTCCTTGCGCGCCTCCTTCTCGGCGATCAGGTACAGCTCGAACGTGGCCATCTTGCTCTTGGCGAACAGGGGCGATCCCTCGCCCAGCCACATATACCACAGAAGGTCGCGCCCGCGCTTGGCGAGCTCAGGATTGGCGTCGTCGAACGCCGCGCGCACGTAGCGCTCCATGACGTCGTACAGCGCACGGCCCTTGTACGTCTCGCCGAACACCTCCGTCTCCATGAGGGAGCCGTCGGCGTTCAGCGGCACGCACGCGTGGAACAACAGGTTGCCGTTGCATATCTTGTACAGGCTGCCCGCGTCCAGGAAGAAGCGCATATGGCGCTGCAGCTTCTCGCAGCCCGTGAACGCCTGCTCGAGGCGCTGCATGACGTCCTCCTCCTCGGGCGTCAGCCGATAAGGGTCGGCCGGATCCACCGTGGGGAACACCGTGTCGGTCAGCTCGTATTCGATGCCGTCCAGCATCACCGTGCCGCGCTCGTAGTCGATCTTGTCGAGCAGCTTGCGACCCTCCAGGCCGAAGCCGGGGTTCTCGTCGATGAGCTGCGCTTCCACCTTGAACTGGATGATGGCCATGGCCTTCTGGATCTTGACGTTCATCTCCAGCTCCTGCGGCGGGAGATCCGGATTGCCTTTGAGGCCGAAGGCGACGCACGGATCGTCCTTGTACGCTTCGAGCGCGAACGAGGCCAAGGGCAGGACGTTGATGCCGTAGGCATCCTCCAGGATGGACAGGTTGCCGTAGCGCGCGCAGTTGCGCACGACGTGCGCGATGCAGCCGCGCTGGCCGAGCGAGGCGCCCATCCACACGATGTCGTGGTTGCCCCACTGGATGTCGAGGGAGTGGTGCTCCATGAGCGCGTCCATGATGATGTGCGGATACGGCCCGCGATCGTAGATGTCGCCGACGATGTGCAGGCGCTCGATGGCCAAACGCTGGATGAGCAGGCACAGCGCCTCGACGAGCGCGCCGCCGCGATCGGTGCGGATGACGGCGTCGACGATGGCGGCGTAGTAGGCCTGCTTGTCAACGCCGTGGCGGTTCTCCGTCATCAGCTCCTCGATGATGTAGGCGAAATCCTTCGGCAGCGCCTTGCGGACGCGCGAGCGCGTGTACTTCTGCGCGGCGCGCTTGCACACGGCGACGAGGCGCTGCAGCGTGACGGCGTACCACGCTTCGGCATCGTCCACCTGCGACAGCACGAGCTCCATCTTCTCGCGCGGATAGTAGATGAGCGTGGCCAGCGAACGCTTCTCGTTCTCGCTCAGCGAATCGCCGAACACGTCGTCGATCTTGAGCCGGATGGAACCCGAGCCGTTCCTCAGGGTGTGGGAGAACGCCTCGTACTCGCCGTGGATGTCGGAGGCGAAGAACTCGGTCCCTTTCGGCAGATTCAAAATGGCGCTGAGGTTGATGATCTCCGCCGAAGCCTTGTCCGCAGAGGGAAACAGCCGGGATAGAAGTTCCAGATACCGCATATCGGTCGCGTCCACGATACAACCTCCTCGTCGAATTCTACAGCATGGCGCTCATTCTATACTATCCCGTCCGAGCGGGCTCGAATGCCGCGAAGAAACCGATCGGCGCGCCCCGTCGGCAAAGCGTTCGCTCGGCGACATCCGGATGCGCGAAGACGCATGGCCGATCACTCCCACGTCTTCCACACGTCGGGAGCGTAGCCGACCGTGGCCTGCTTGCCGTTGCGCACCACGGGCTCGGCCAGCACGTGCTGGTTCTCCAGCAGCTTGTCGAACTTCTGATCGGGCGACAGGTACGCGAGCAGCGACACCGTGTCGGCATCCTTCGCCTTCGGATCGACCAGCGCGTCGATGCCGCCGACCGCTCGGGCGACCGATTCCAGCTCGCCTTTGCTCATCCCCTTCTCCTTCAGGTCGATGAACTGGAACTTCACGCGCCGCTCTTTGAAGTAACGCTGCGCCTTCTTCGTGTCGAAGCTCTTCTTCGTTCCGAACACCTGGATATTCATCGCGCTCCCGCTTTCCGTCCGCTCGTCTATAATGACTGAACACGTTATCACCACCCGAAGCCAAAAGCGAGATGTTCACCCATGCCATCCATCCAAACCACCATCGCCCAGGAGCTGAACCTGACCGCCGCGCAGGTCGCGGCCGTCATCGACCTCGTAGACCAGGGGAACACCATCCCGTTCATCGCTCGCTACCGCAAGGAGGCCACTGGCGGCATCGACGATGCGACGCTGCGCGATCTGGACGAGCGCCTGACCTACCTGCGCAACCTCGAGGCTCGCAAGGACGAGGTACTGCGCGCCATCGAGGAGCAGGGCAAGCTCACGGCCGACCTGCGCGCGAAGATCGACGAGGCCACGGTCATGCAGCGCGTCGAGGACCTGTACAAGCCTTACCGGAAGAAGCGCGCCACCCGCGCCTCGAAGGCGCGCGACGCCGGGCTCGAGCCGCTCGCGCTGCTCATCCTCGCGCAAGGCCGCAGCGCCAAGGATCCGCTGGCCGTGGCCGCCGGCCTCGTGAACCCGGAGGCGGGATACCCCACGCCTGAGGATGCGCTGCAAGGCGCGCAGGACATCGTGGCCGAGGTCGTCGCCGACGACGCCGAGCACGTCGCCTGCCTGCGCGCGGCCACCAAGCGAAGCGGGGCCCTGTCCGTCGAAGCCGTCGACGCGTCCGAGAAGACCGTCTACGAGGCGTACTACGACTTCTCCGAACCTCTGTCGCGCATCCCCAACCACCGCATCCTCGCCGTCAACCGCGGCGAGAAGGAGAAGAAGCTCAAAGTGAAGGTGCGCACCGACGCCGATGCGGCCACGGGCCTGCTGGAGCGCCGCATCCTGCGCGGCGACGGCCCCTTCGCAGCCCTTTTGAAAGCCGCAATCGCGGACGGCTACAAGCGCCTGATCGCGCCGTCGGTGGAGCGCGACCTGCGCGCCGAGCTCACCGAGCGCGCCGAGACCGATGCCATCCGCGTGTTCGCCAAGAACACCGAGAGCCTCCTGCAGCAGCGTCCCGTGCGCGGGGCGCGCATCATCGCGCTCGACCCCGGCTACCGCACGGGCTGCAAGGTGGCCGTGCTGGACGAGTACGGCAAGCTGCTCGACCACACCACGGTCTACCCCACCCCGCCGCGCTCCCAGGTAAAGGAAACGCAGGCCCAGCTGGCCGCCTACGTCGAGAAGCACCGCATCAACGTCATCGTCATCGGCAACGGGACGGGCAGCCGCGAAACCGAGGAGGTGGTGGCCGACTACATCGCCCGGTCGAAGGCGCCCGTGCGCTACACCATCGTGAACGAGGCCGGCGCCTCGGTGTACTCGGCCTCCAAGCTGGCAAGCGAGGAGTACCCCGACCTCGACGTCACCACGCGCGGCGCCATGAGCCTGGGACGCCGCCTCCAGGACCCGCTGGCCGAGCTCGTGAAGATCCCGCCCCAGGCCATCGGCGTGGGCCAATACCAGCACGACCTCAACCAGGCGGCGCTCGACCGCGCGCTGACGGGCGTGGTGGAGAACGTGGTGAACCGCGTGGGCGTGAACCTCAACACCGCCAGCGCGAGCCTGCTGGGCTACGTGTCGGGTATCAGCGCCGCAGTGGCCAAGAACATCGTCGCCTACCGCGAGGAGCACGGCGCGTTCACCGACCGGGGTCAGCTGAAGAAGGTGCCGAAGCTGGGCGCGAAGGCCTTCCAGAACTGCGCGGGCTTTCTGCGCATCTCGGACGGCAAGAACCCGTTGGACGCCACGAGCGTGCACCCCGAAAGCTACGCCGTCGCAAACGAGCTGCTCAAGCGCGCGAAGGTGAAGCCCGAAGCGCTCGCCGACGGCGGCGTCCCCGACATCGCGAGCCGCCTCGGCGACGTGGACGCGCTGGCGGCCGAGCTGGGCGTTGGCGCACCCACGCTGCGCGACATCGTCTCCGAGCTGGAAAAGCCGGGCCGCGACCCCCGCGACGACGCGCCGGAGGTCGTGTTCAGCGAGGGCGTGCGCGACTTCGACGACCTGACCGTGGGGATGGAGCTTACCGGCACGGTGCGCAACGTCGTCGACTTCGGCGCGTTCGTGGACGTCGGCGTGAAGCAGGACGGCCTCGTGCACGTCTCCAAGATGGCCGACCGCTTCGTCAAGCACCCGAGCGAGGTGGCGGCGGTGGGCGACACGGTCACGGTGTGGGTGACGGGCATCGACAAGGATCGCGGCAAGATCTCGCTGTCCATGGTGAAAGGCAAGGCGTAGGCGCGCGCCCTCACGCTTGCCGGTAGCGGCTCAAGAAGTCGCCCAGGTCGCGCATGGCGTCGCCCAGCACCTCGATGCGCGGCAGGTACACCACGCGGAAGTGGTCGGGCTTCTTCCAGTTGAAGCCGCCGCCGTGCACCACGAGCAGGCGCTTCTCGTGCAGCAGGTCGAGCGCGAACTTCTCGTCGTCCGTGATGTTGAACTTCTTCACGTCGAGCTTCGGGAAGATGTAGAAGCCCGCCTTGGGCTTCACCGCGGTCACGCCGGGGATGTCGTTGAGCGCGTTGTACACGTACTCGCGCTGCTCGTACACGCGTCCGCCCGGCACGATGTAGCTCTGCACGCTCTGGTGGCCGCCGAGAGCCGTCTGCACGATGGACTGCGCGGGAACGTTCGAGCACATGCGCATGTTGCACAGCATGTTGACGCCCAGGATGTAGTCGCGCGCCCGCGCCTTGTCTCCCGAAAGCACCATCCAGCCGATGCGGTACCCCGCCACCATGTGCGACTTCGACAGGCCGCTGAACGTGACGCAGAACACGTCGGGCGCCATCGAGGCGATGGAGATATGCTCCAAACCGTCCATGACGATGCGGTCGTAGATCTCGTCCGAGAAGATGATGAGGTCGTGCTCGCGCGCGATGTCGACGAGCTCCTGCAGCACCTCGCGCGGGTAGAGCGAGCCGGTGGGGTTGTTCGGGTTGATGATGACGAGGGCCTTCGTGCGGCTCGTGATCTTCTTGCGGATGTCGTCCATATCGGGATACCATTCCGCCTGCTCGTCGCACACGTAATGCACCGGCGTGCCGCCGGCAAGCGTGACGCACGCCGTCCACAGCGGGTAGTCGGGCGAAGGAACCAGCACCTCGTCGCCGTTGTCCAGCAGCGCCAGCATGCTGAGATTGATGAGCTCGCTCACGCCGTTGCCGGTGTACACGTCATCGATGTCCACGCCCTGGATGTGCTTGAGCTGCGCGTACTGCATGATGGCCTTGCGCGCCGAGAACAGGCCCTTCGCCGACGAGTAGCCCTCGCATTCGGCCAGCTGGCGGCTCATGTCGAACACCATCTCCTCAGGCGCGCGGAAGTCGAACGGCGCCGGATTGCCGATGTTGAGCTTCAGGATGCGCGCGCCGGCCTCCTCCATGCGCTCGGCTTCCTCCACCACCGGGCCGCGCACGTCGTACAGTACGTTGTCCAGCTTGGTCGACTTCTTGATCTCGCGCATGGTATCGCTCCTCGGTTCGGTACGGTCGATGATCGGCGTCGCGGAGGCGTCCGCGTGCGCCCCGGCTGCGGGGGCCGCTCCCCCTGCGCCCTGCGATGAGCTTGCCGGCCCGCTCGTGCCGTCCGCGGCGCTGCGGGACGCTGCTTCAGGTTCGATTTCCCCCGCGCCCTCCATCAGCCATGCGGCGGGCACGCCCAGCATGTCGGCCAGCACCTCCCCCACGGGCCTGCGGGGCACGGTCTTGCCGTTCGCATATTGGCTGACCTGGCTTTTTCCAAGCTTCATGCCGCGATCTCCCGCGATGCGGATGAGATCGGCCTGCTTGTAGCCCTTGGCGGCCATCGCGCGGGCCAGACGCTCGGCGAACGTTTCCTGCTTATCGGTCATCATCGCTCCGTAAGTTCAATTTCGCTCCGGATAAATTGAACTCATTAAAGCAGGTTCTTGAACTCTTTACCATACTTGAACCGAAAGTTCATTTTTCCGGCATGTTTCCGAGGGCCGATGGTCAACGGCGACGTAATGAACCGGCTGCGAACCGTCGCCAACCGAGGCGCTCCTCCGCATCCGCGGCACGCGAGCCGACCGCGCTCGTGCTACCATACGCTTCGACGAAACGCAGAGCCGAAAACGGCGACGACACCCGACGAACCCCAAGAGGCGCACCATGGATCAACAGAGCGCGACGGCGGCCGACGCAGGCCGCGACCTGCACGGCCCCGACCGCATCGAGGTGCGCGGAGCGCGCGTGCACAACCTGAAGGACATCGACGCCAGCATCCCGCTGAACCGGCTCGTCGGCATCGCGGGCGTGTCGGGGTCGGGCAAGTCGTCGCTCGCCCTGGGCGTGCTGTACGCCGAGGGGTCGCGGCGCTATCTGGAAGCGCTCTCCACCTACACGCGCCGCCGCCTGACGCAGGCGGGCCGCGCCTCCGTGGACGAGGTGCTGCACGTGCCCGCCGCGCTCGCCCTGCACCAGCGGCCCAGCGTGCCTGGCGTGCGCAGCACCTTCGGCACGTCCACCGAGCTGCTGAACAGCCTGCGCCTGCTGTTCTCGCGCGCCGGCAGCCACGTGTGCCCGAACGGCCACCGCGTGCCGCCCACGCTGAACGTCGCCGCCGAGCGCCCTATCGCGTGCCCCGTCTGCGGCGTGGAGTTCTTCGGCCCCGGTGCGGAGGACCTGGCATTCAACAGCGGCGGCGCCTGCCCCGAGTGCGACGGCACGGGCATCGTGCGCACCGTGGACCTGGACTCGCTCGTGCCCGACGAGGGGCTCACCATCGACGAAGGCGCCGTCGCGCCCTGGAGCACGCTCATGTGGGACCTCATGAAGCAGGTCGCGCGCGAGATGGGCGTGCGCACCGACGTGCCCTTCAACCAGCTGACGCCCGCCGAGCGCGACATCGTGTTTTCCGGCCCCGCCGAGAAGAAGCACATCCTGTACAAGGCGAAAAAGACCGACACCTTCGCCGAGCTGGACTTCACCTATTACAACGCCGTCTACACCGTGGAGAACGCACTGGCGAAGGTGAAAGACGAGAAGGGCCTGGGGCGCGTGGCCCGCTTCCTCAAGCAGGGCGTCTGCCCCGTCTGCCACGGCACGCGTCTCTCCGCAGAGGCGCGCCTCCCGCAGGTTGCGGGCATCGACCTGGCCGAGGCGTCAGCGAAGACCCTCGACGAGCTGGTCGCCTGGACGGACGCCGTGCCCGAAGGCCTCGCGCCCGAGATGCGCCCGATGGCGCACAACATCGTCGAGTCGTTCCAGCACACGGCGCGCCGCCTCGTCGATTTGGGGCTGGGTTATCTCGCGCTCGATCGCGCGGGCTCCACGCTGTCCACCGGAGAGCGCCAGCGCGTGCAGCTGGCCCGCGCCGTGCGCAACCGAACCACCGGCGTGCTGTACGTGCTGGACGAGCCGTCCATCGGCCTGCATCCCTCCAACATCGACGGGCTCGTGGAGGTGATGCGCGATCTGCTCGCCGACGGCAACTCGGTGGCCATGGTGGACCACGACACGCGCATCCTGGCCGCCGCCGACTGGCTCGTGGAGATGGGGCCGGGCGCGGGCGCTGACGGCGGGCGGATCGTCGCGCAGGGGACGCTTGCCGAGGTGGAGGCGAACCCCGCCTCGTTGATCGGCGGCTTCCTCTCCGGCGAGGAGATCGTGCGCGTGCGCGAGCGCGTCCCCGCCGCCGACGTGTTCGCGCACGGAAGCATCGAGCTGGCAACCGGGGCGCTGCACACCGTGAAGCCGCTCGAGGTGGCTATCCCGCGCGGTCGCCTGACCGCCGTCACCGGCGTGTCCGGCTCGGGCAAGACGACGCTCGTGCTGGAAAGCCTCATCCCCGCGCTCGTCGCGAACGCGAGCGGCGCGAAGCTTCCCGCCCACGTCAAGCGCATCGAAGCCGCGGGCATCGAGCGGGCGAACCTCATCGACGCCACGCCCATCGGCTCGAACGTGCGCTCCACCGTGGCCACCTACGCCGGGGTGCACGACGAGCTGCGCCGCGCCTTCGCGCGCACGCCCGACGCCAAGGCTGCCGGGCTGAAAGCGGGCGACTTCTCCTACAACACGGGGAAGCTGCGCTGCCCCGAATGCGACGGCACGGGCTCCATCAGCCTGGACGTGCAGTTCCTGCCCGACGTGGACATCACCTGCCCCGTGTGCGGAGGCTCGCGCTACGCTCCGGAGGCCTCGCGCATCCACCGCCCCGCCGAGGGCTGCGAGGATCCCGGCTGCACGCTGCCCCAGCTCATGGCCATGACCGTGGACGAGGCGCGCACGCCCGCGTCCGGCTTGAAGAAGGCGCGCGCCCGTCTGGACACGCTGCACGAGCTGGGGTTGGGCTACCTCACGCTGGGCGAGGCCACGCCGGCGCTGTCGGGCGGCGAGGCGCAGCGCCTGAAACTGGCCAGCGAGATGGGCCGGGCGCAGGACGACGCCGTGTTCGTGTTCGACGAGCCCACCATCGGCCTGCACCCGCTCGACGTGCGCACCCTGCTGGGCGTGTTCGAGCACTTGGTGGAGCAGGGCGCGACGGTCGTCGTGATCGAGCACGACTTGGACGTCATCGCCAACGCCGACTACGTGGTGGACCTCGGCCCCGGCGGCGGCGCCTCCGGCGGCCGCATCGTGGCCGTCGGCACCCCCGAGCAAGTGGCCGAAAACCCCGAGAGCATCACCGGAAGGTACCTTTGACGCCTCGTCGCACGTGCATCGTCGCCCGAAAAACACGCAAAACGGCCTTCGAGCGTGTTTTTCGGGCGACGATGCGTCACGCGTCCGTCCGGATGTCCGCGATGTCGTCGAAGGGGATGCGGGTGCGGACGACGGTGACGGTGCGGGCCGCGAGATCGATGTCGCTGACCAGGCCGCGCACGGTGACGTACGCCTCGCCGTCGTAGTGGACGATGCACGCCATCTCACGCCGTTTCAGCTGGGAGAGCTTCCGCGAGAGCTCGAGCGCCTGCTCGTCGGTCAGCTCGCGCTTCGGCTCGACCACGCGCTCGCGCTCGCGGATGAGGTCGTAGTAGCCTTTGAGCGCGGCGAAGGGCATGAACTGCTGCGCCCGATCGGCGCGGGGTCGGCGCTCAGGCATGGTGCCCTCCGATCTGCTCGTTGCGCTCGCGCGCCGTGGCCTTCTCCTTCAGGCTGGTGCCACGCAGAAGCGCGTTCTTCCCGAAGCGCCCCTTCACGGCCAGCACGGCCTGCTGCAGGCGATGCTCCTCAGCCTCCGCTTCCGCGTCCGAGAACAGGTCCATCGTGGCGAACTCCTCGGGGAGCACCCCGCCGACGCCCACGTTGATGCGGCGGATGGGCGCGTCTCTGCGCGTGGTCTCGTCGAACAGGTCGAGGAACCGCGGCATGAGCTTCGAGTAGAGGTTCGTGCGATCCGCCTGCCTGCGCGTGGAGCCGGTGTGGGAGAAACCGCGGCGGCCGCTTGCGGGGCGCCTGCCGTGGCCGCCGTCGAAGAACGCGCCGTCCGATTCGCCCGCACGCTCGCCCGGACCCTTCGCGTACCCCACGTACAGCGATATCGATCCGGCGACGAGGCGCTTCTCCACGAGGTCGAGCACCAGCTGGTCCACCATCTCCTTGAGCACGTCGCGCGCTTCCTCGAACGAGTAGTCGCACGGCAGCACCTGGCCGTTGCCCAGGGAATGGCCGCTCGGCTCGTAGGCGTGGATGTCGGCGATGGTGCACGGCTCGACGCCGTGGGCGTGGTCGATCAGGTACTCGGCGTTCACGCCGAACTCGCGGTACAGCGTGGCCTCGCTCATCTCGCATACGCCGCGCAGGTCGTACACCGCGTACTTCGCCAGGCGCCTCGCGACGCCCGGGCCGATGTTCCAGATATCGGTGATGGGCCGGTGGGTCTGGATAGTGCGCTCGAACTCGGCCTGGTCGAGAAAGCCGATGCAGTCCTCGGCGTGCTTCGCTGTGATATCGAGCGCCACCTTCGCCAAGAACAGGTTCGGCCCGACCCCTGCCGTAGCGCGCACGCCCGTCTCGGCCAGCACCGCCTCCATGAGCATGACGGCGAACTCCCGGGCGCTCGTCCGGTACAGCGACAGGTACGGCGTCGCATCGATGAAGCATTCGTCGATGGAATAGGGATGGACGTCCTCGGGCGACACGAAGCGCAGGTAGATGGAGTAGATGTCGGCCGACGCCTCCATGTAGCGCTGCATGCGCGGCTTCGCCATGACGTAGTCCACGCTCTCGGGGATCTCGAACACGCGGCAACGGCTGGACAGGCCGAGCGCCTTCATGGATGGCGTGATGGCCAGGCAGATGGTCTTCTCCGTGCGGTCGGGATCGGCCACGACGAGGTTCGCCGTCAACGGGTCCAGCCCGCGGTCGACGCATTCGACGCTGGCGTAGAAGCTCTTCAAATCTATGCACACGTACGTGCGCTCCATCGCGCCGACCCCTTCCTCACCTAACCAGCACACTTGTTCGTTTAGTATAGCACGTTCGTCGCGGGATCGGAGGAGCCGCTGCCGCTTTCACACCGAGATCGGCTTCGTTGCCGGCCCTTCCAGCACCGTGCCGTCGGCGGCGAAGCGCGAGCCGTGGCAGGGACAGTCCCATGAGTCCTCCACGTCGTTGTGCGCGAGGCAGCAGCCCAAGTGCGAGCATCGGCGGCCCGGCTTCACCAGGTTCGCCGTCGAGGTGCCCAGGTTCGAGAACAAGCTGGCATGCAGCATGGAGCGCTGCGGCGAGAAGAGGCCCTGCACCGAGCTCCTCCCTTTCACGATGAGGTCGGTTATGGTGCGCGCGGCGACGTACGAGCCGGTCATGCCCCATTTGCTGAACCCGGTCGCCACGTAGTGGTTCGGACGGCTGCGACGATGCACGCCGATGTAGGGCCGGTGGTCCAGGCTCATGCAATCCTGCGTGGCCCACGCGTAGCGCTCCTGCGCCTCAGGGTACGCCGCATCCGTGAACGAGCGGACCTCGGCGTAGCCCTCGCTCGGCTTCGGCCCCTCTCCGGTGCGGTGCCCGCCGCCTCCCACCAGCAGGAAGTCCCGGTACGTGCGGAAGGAGAAGCCGCCGCCGTCGCTGATGAGCATGCCGTCCGTCAACGGCGCCCCTTCCAGCGCGATCACGTACGAGCGCATCTGGTGCTCCTTCATGAAGTAGAGTCCCGGGACGTTGACCAGCGGATAATGCGTCGCGTAGACGATGTAGTCGGCGGTGATCGACCCGCGATCCGTGCGCGCCGTGTTGCCCTCGACGCCGGTCACGAAGGCGTGCTCGTACACGTCGATGGAGGGGAGCAGCCCGTAGAGCAGCTTGAGCGGGTTGAACTGCGCCTGCCGCTCCATGCCGAGAGCACCCTTGTTCGGCAGCGGCACGGGAGCGCTCGCCAGCTCGTGATGCGGGATGCCCAACCGCTCGTAGGCGTTCCGCTCGCGTTCGAGGGCGGCGGCGGACTGCTCGGCGTACACGTACGCCGTTCGCTCCTCGAAATCGCAGGGAACGGAGGCGGCGAGCTGCCGCAGCCCCTCGACCGCCGCCTGGTTCGCCTCGAAGTACTGGCGCGCCCGGTCGGGCCCTTCCTGCTTGACGAGCTTGTCGTACACAAGGCCGTGCTGCGCGGTCACCTTCGCCGTCGTGTTCGCCGTAACGCTCCCACCCGCCCGGTCTTTCTCGGCAAGCACGCATCGGCATCCTGCCTGCGTCAGCAGGTAGGCGCTCAAAACGCCCGCCATGCCGCCGCCTATGACCAGCACGTCGGCGCGCACGTCGCCTTCGAGCATCCGAGCGCCCTCGCGCGGACGCACGGCAGTCGCTTCCCATAAAGAGGTCATGGCCAGCCCTTTCGCTTCGGTTCCGTTTTCACGGTCGCACACGATAGCGCGTCGAAGCTGCCGGGAAGCCGCTGGTGCGCGAAGCGTAGGACGCTCATTGACGAAGGGTTGACCGCGCGAAGCGCACGGCGCGCGGCGGCCCGCGCAAGGACGCCCCCTTCGCGGAGCGTCACTCCTCTTCCAAATACGCCCCCGTCTGGCGGCTCCAGAGGTTCGCGTACTCCCCGCCCTGCTCGATGAGCTGGGCGTGCGGGCCGTCCTCAGCCACCTTGCCGCCGTCGAGCACCACAATGCGGTCGAGGCTGGCCACGGTGGACAAACGGTGCGCCACCACGATGGACGTGCGGCCGCGCATGAGCGTGGCCAGCGCGTCTTGCACCAGCTGCTCGCTTTCGGAGTCGAGCGCGCTCGTGGCCTCGTCCAGCACGAGCACCGGGCAGTCGGCCAGAAGCGCCCGCGCGATGGCGATGCGCTGGCGCTGCCCGCCCGACAGCTTCACGCCGCGCTCGCCCGTGACGGTATCGAAGCCCTGCGGCAGCCGCTCGATGAACTCCAGCGCGTTCGCCTGGCGCGCCGCTTCGCGGATCTGCTCCATCGTGGCGTCGGACCGCCCGTAGGCGATGTTCTCGGCGATGCTGCGATGGAACAGCAGCGCCTCCTGCGGCACGTAGGCGATCTGGCGGCGCAGCGACTGCTGCGTCGCCTCGGCGATGTTCTGGCCGTCGATGAGGATGCGCCCCTCCTGGATATCGGACAAGCGCAGCAGGAGCTTCGTGAGCGTGGTCTTCCCCGCTCCGCTCGTGCCCACGAGGCCCACGCGCTGGCCTGCGGGGATATGCAGCTCGAAGTCGTCGAACACGTGCGTGCACGCGTCGCCGTCGGTGTACCAGAAGTCAATGCCCTCGAAGTCGATGGCGCCCTCGCGCACCTCGAGCTCCGGCGCGCCGGGCTTGTCGTCCACGAGGCGCGGCTCGTCGAGGATGACGGTCATGCCGCTCGCATCGCCGAACGCGCGGTTGAAGCGCTGCAGCCCGTTGTTGATGAAGTTGAACTGGTTCGTCACCGTGTAGGTGTAGGTGAACATCACCACGAGCGTGCCGGGCGTGATGCCGTACCACGCGTTGCCGCCCGCGATGAACACGGCCACCACGCTCATGATGGCGATGGTGATGCACGCCGTCACGATGCCGCGCGTCAGCGAAGCCCACATGCGCTTCGAGTCGCGCGCCACCACCTCGCGGTTCGCCTGGTCGAACAGCCCCCGCTCGTAGTCCTCGCGCCCGTAGGTCTTCACCGCCAGGATGTTCGCCACCGAGTCGGACAGCTCGCCCGACAGCTGGTTCTGCGCGCTGGCCGCCTGCTCGTTGAGGTGCAGGATGCGCTTGTACATGTAGTACGACACGCCCGCGTACACCGCCAGCAGCACCATGAGGATGGCCACGTACACCGGCACCCGCGGCGCGAGGATGGCGCAGGTGAACACCACCGAGCAGATGACCGGCAGAAACGGGAACGTGATGGTTTCCAGCAGCAGCTGGTAGGCGCTCATGAACTTCGTCGTCTGGCTGACCAGCGTGCCGCCGAAGCGGTTTGAGTGGAACGACATCGACTGGTTCGACAGCGCGTCGAACGACATGGTGGCCAAGTCGTAGGACGCGGCGATCTCCAGCCGGTACATCGTGTAGTCCTGCACCTTGCTGGCCGCCTGGCCGGCCACGTTGATGAGGATGAGCGCGGCGATGTAAGGGCCGAACACCGCGAACACCTCGTCGGGCGCCACCGAGCCCGCGCTCACGCGGTCCACCACGAGGCTCATGACGTAGGGGTTGCCGTACGAAAGCAGCGCCACGAACAGAAACGTCGCGGTCATGAGCGCGGCGAACAGCCCGAGGTGCTTTCGGGTGACCAGCCAGAAGTAATGGAGCGTGCGACGCGTCGTCGACGGAGCACCGGTTCGTGCCATGCGGGATTCCCTTCTCTTTTCTCGGCATGATTATGCCACAAGAAGGCAAGCCCCGGGGGCGCACCGCCGGGGCTTGACAAGGAAGCCGCAGGCCCTATCCCACGAGCTTGGACGACTCCACCTGCTCGACGTACCACGTCATGAACTTCGAGAGCGGGCCCCGCAGAACGAGGCCGACGAGCGCTGCGGGGATCAGGAACAGCAGGAGCAGCCCGATCTCCGTCCAGAAGTCGGCGCCGTAGGTGCCGAACATGGCCGCCCGCATGGCGTTCACCACGTGCGTGGCGGGAAGCCAGGGGCTCAGGGCCTGCACGAACGGCGGCAGCAGCTGCAGCGGGAACGACCCGCCGCACCCCGTCACCTGGATGATCAGCAGCAGCACCGCAACGGCCTTGCCGAGGTTCGCGAACGCCGCCACCAGCGCGTATATCAGGAACGTGAACACGAGCCCAGCTATCCAGAAGCACAGCATGAACAGCGTCGGCTCGGCCACCTGCACCTGCAAGAACAGCAGGTTCCCCAGACCCATCACCGTGGTCTGCGCGAGCGACAAGAACGCCAGCACGCCGAAGCGCCCCATGAACAGCTGGCGGGGCTGCGGGTCGGACAGCTGCTCGCGGGTGCGGTCGGAAACCGTCGGTTTCACCACCACGAGGATCAGAAGCGACCCGATGAACAGGGCGAGCGTCGTGTACAGCGGAGCCATGGCCGAGCCGAAGTTCTCAGCCGGGAACACGGCTTCGCGCTCGATGCCCACCGGCGCCGCGAGCGCCTTCGACAAGAGCTGCGCGTCGGCTCCCAGCACCGCGCGCAGCGCGTCCGCGTCGCCTGCGACCAGCGCCTCGTCCACACCGTTGGCAAGCGTTTCCAGCTCGCGCGCCGTTCCGCGCAGCTTCTGCGCCGCCTCGTCCACCCGTGCGCGCGCGTCGCCCAGCACGTCGGCGGCCGAGCCCGCCGACGCGGACAGGTCGGCGCCCGACGAGCGCAGGCCGTCCAGGCCGTCGCCCATGTTGGCCGCGAGGACGCCCGCGCTGTCCGCGAGCTGCTGCAAGCCCGGCTTCAACCCGTCGTCGAAGGAGGCCGCGAGGTCGTCGGATGCCTGCCGCGCCTCGGCCGCCAGCCGCTCGACCTCCGCACGTTGCGATTGCACGTCGGCGTTCCCTGCCTCCAGCCTGTCTGCCGCAGCGTCCAGGTTGTCGCGCATGCCCTCCATGAGCGAGACGACCGCGCCCATGCGCGCGATGACGGCGTCAAGCGCCTGCTGGGCGTCGGAAGGCAGCGAGCCGCGCAGCCCCTCGAGCTGCTCGACGGCGCTGCGGTACCGCGCGATCTGCGCGTCCACGGCTTCGGCCTGGCCGCGCAGCGCGTCCGCGCCCTGCCCGGCGCCGGTCGAGGCGGCGTCGAACAGCGCTCCTGCGGAGACGGACACCTCGTCGAAGCGCGCGGCAGCGCCCCCGAGCGCGTCCGCGAGGTCGTCGACCGACCCCTTCACGGCCGCCGTCAGATCGGAGGCCGACGTCGAGCCCTGCTCCGCCGCTGCGCCGACGTCGTCGACCCCGCGTTGCGCCGCGGCCACCAGCTCGCCCGAATCGCTCGCGAGCGTCTGCGCCGCCCCGGCCAGCGACGAGTACAGCTCCAGCACCGACGCCATCCTATCGGCTTGCGCTCCCATGTCGCGCACTTTCCCCGACACGCCCGCAATGCGCCCGCCCACGTCCGCCTCGTCGGCGTAGGCGGACATCGACTCGGCGATGCCCAGCGCCACTTCTGACAACGTCTGGGCGAACACCTCGTTCACCTGGTACGATACCGAATCGGCACCTTGGTCGGTGATCTTCGGCGCGATAGCGCTCTTCTTCTCATTGGCGTAGTAGACGATACGGGCGTGCTGCACGTCCTCGGAGTAGAACGTCAGCATATCCTTGCTGAACCCCGCGGGGATGACCACGGCCGCGTAGTAGCGTCCCGACCGCGCGCCGTCCACCGCGTCCTCCTCGGTGGTGAACGTCCAGTCGATCTGGTCGTTTGCTCGCAGAGCCGACACCACCCGCTCGCCGATGTTCACGCGCAAAGGCACGAGGTCGCTCTCGTAGCCGTCGTCGACGTTCGCTACCGCCACCGTCAGGTTGCCCGTGTTGTCGAACACGTTCCAACACGCGATGACGTTGTACCACGCGAAGATCGACGGCATCACCACGAGCCCGATCACGATGATCACGCTCATCGCGTTCGCGAACAGCCGCTTGAAGTCGCTGCGCACGATGCGGATCACGTTACCCACGGACGACGCCCCCTTCCGCATCCTGCGCTTCATGCGCGTCGGAGGCGCAGGCCGCGGCGGGCGCCGGAACGCCGGACGCCTCGTCGTCGGACGAGCGCACCATGCGGTCGCGCGCGCCGCCCAGCTCCAACAGCCCCTCGTCGCTCATGCCTTCGAGCCTCATCTGGCGCTCGAGCCCCGCGCGCAGGCTCTCCACCACCACGAGGAACACGAACACCACGACGAGCCAAACCAGCCACGCCGTGAGCAGCTGCACCTTCTCGGCCGGCGTGAGCGCGAACACCACCGCAAGCACCACGGGCACCGAAAGCCCCAAGGCCAGCGCACCGCGGATGAGACGCGGGTACCATCGCTCGAAGCGCTCCATGCGCGCCCGCAGCTCCTCACGATACTCCTCTTTGTCAGACAACGCTCTGAACAGCTGCGACACGCGATAGGGGCGCGCGGGGATCTCCACGTCCTCCCCGTTGAAGATGCCGCTCTCGCGCACCTGGCAGGCCACCATGCGGTTGACGTTCGCCATGAGCGGCCGCACGAGGATGCCGAACGCCATGAACAGCGCGAAGAACAGCGCGAGCATGCCCAGGGCGTCGGCGTACTGCGATCCGTAGAAGCCGAAGATGGCCTCGCGCATGGCGGAGATGCCGTAAGTGAAGGGGAAGAACGGGTAGACGGCCTGGAAGAAGCTCGAGGTCATCTCGATGGGATACAGTCCCGTCGCGCCGGGGATCTGCGCGAACACCAGCACGATGCAGATGCCCTTGCCGATATGCTGCAGGGTAACCGACAGCGCGTAGATGATGCTGAGATAGGAAAGGGAGGCCACGATGGCGGCGAAGAAGAGCGCGGGAGCGTTCGCCGCCTGCACCCCGATGGCCAGCACGCCGGCGCAGCAGATCGCCGCCTGCAGCACCGCCATCGCGGCCAGCAGCAGGAAGCGCCCCAGGTAGCGCTGCGTGACGGTGAGCTTGCGCACGCCTTCGCCGTCCACTTCCTGCTTCATGATGACCAGCAGCATGAACGCGCCGATCCAGAACGTGAGGTTCATGAACAGCGGGGCCATGGCCGAACCGTACGCGTTCAGCTCGTACAGCTGCTCGGTGACCAGTTCGGTGGGCGAGCCCATGAAGTCGGCGATTTTGGCCGCGTCGAGGCCGTCCTTGCCGAACGCCTTCGCGAGCGCTCCCGATTCGCCGAGCGACAGCACGTCGGTCTGCACGGTGGACAGGCTTTCCTCCAAATCGGCAAGGATGCCGCCGGTCTGGCCGAGCGCCTCGCGCGCGGCGACGAGCGTGGAGGTCAACTGGCCGATCGCCAACTCGGTCTGGTCGATCAGCAGACGTTGGTTCGACACGGCGGCCGCGAGCGAAGACGAAACCGCGCTCATCTGCGCGAGGCTTCGGTTGACGGTGGGAACCGTATCGCCGAACAGGCCGTCCGCGTACGCCCCCGCGGCATCGGCCGCGCCCTGCACCGATCCGTCGAAGGACGTTCCCGCTTGGGACACCGCGCGCGCGAGATCGCCCGCTTGCGTGTTCGCCGCGTCGAGAGCGTCGAGCGTCGCCTGCGCGTCGGCCGCACGCTGGTCGAGCGCATCGGCGACCGCGACGAGCGGCTCTTTGGCCGCGTCGCCGTCGGGCAGCGCCTGAGCCGCCTGGCGCACCTGGGCGGCCAGCGCCTTGCTCTCCTCGGCGGCGGCGCGGCCCTGCGCGATGGTCGCGCCGATGCCCGCCTGCGCCTCGCCCGCCGCCGCGGTCATGCTGCCGACGGCGCCGTTCGCTTTCGAGGACGCTTCCGACACCGTGCGGATCGTCTTGTTCACGGCGGGCATCGCCGCCGAGGAAATCTCCGCGGCCTCGCCCTGCAGCTGGGAGGTCAGGTTCGCGATGGCCGCGAGGGCGTCGCCTGCCGCGGCGATGTCCTCGCGCGCTCGTCCGAGCGAATCTTTGGAGCCGGCTGCCTTGGCCTGAGCTTCGTCGGTGGCCGCGACGATCCCGTCAAGCGTGGCGCGCGCCTCGGATATCGCCTGCACCGCGCCCGCCACTTTGACCGCCGCCCTCGCCTTCGATGCGTCCAGCGCGTCGTTCGACTCCGCCAACGCTCGGTCGACCGCGCCCACGGCCACATCGCTCACCGTAGAGACGAAGGTGGAGTTGATCGTCTCGTCAAGGGTGCTCGCGCCCGTGTCGGTGATCTTCGGCGCCACGGGTCCCGTCTTCTCGTTCACGTAGTAGGCCAGCTCGGGCTGCACGAAGTCGCCGGTGGTCAGCGACAGCAGCCGCTCGGTGAAGTCTTCGGGTATGACGAACGCAGCGTAGCTCGCGCCCGCATCGAGCTCGTCCATGGCGGTGGCGCGGTCGACGAACGCCCAGTCGAGCTGCTCGTTTTCGCGCAGCTCCTCCACGATCATATCGCCCACGTGCAGCTCGCCGGTCAGCTCGCTGGAAGCGCCCGCGTCCTCGTTCACCACGCACACGCGCAAGTTGCCCGTGTTGTCGTAGGGGTTCCAGAAGCCGACCACGTTGTACCAGGTATACACTGAAGGCAGCACGAGCAGCGCGATTACCACCACCAGCGCGCAGGGCGCCTTGAGCAGGCGCAGCACATCGCGCTTGAATACGCGCAGAACGTTACCCATCGTCTGCCGAACCCCTCTCATCGCCCGTCCAAAACAACCCGGACAATAATACCTCCTCCGTTGACGCTCCGTCAGCCCCGATTGACGATCCAACCCCTTCCGTCAATCGCACGCCGCGCCACGTGCGGCCGAGGACGCGTTCGACAAAGAACGCCAAGGCGTGCGATGTCGAGCAGGCAACCGGCGAGCCTCCCGTCTGCGGCGCAACCGGCATGGCAACCCCACAGGTGCGTCTAGAGCCGCGATACGCTGGAATCATGGGGCTCGCAAGTGCGCGGTACGACCAACGACCCATGACCGAGCGGGCTCTGGCTCCATGACCCGCAGCCACAGGCATCACGCCCCATGGCCCGCAGGCTTGCGCGCTTCGATGACTTGGCTGCGCAAGCCCGACGTCCGATTCTGGCAGGAATCGACGTGATTCCGTCGCGTGGGGCCTCGGCCGTTTAATCTTGTTTGCTTGAAAACCGTTGACCTGGGAAAACATCGACACGCTCTCATCGCGTCATCTCCACATTGGGACAGGCGCTTCTCCAGCGACGGAATCCTGTCGATTCCTGCCAATTTCGACATGATCCATCGCGCGCCTGGCCGTCGGCTCCTCGGCACCCGCAAACGATACCAGTTTTTCATGCGAATCCAACGCCGTTTCCACGCGCGTCACCTCTCGACCCAATGCCGATTCCACGCGCGTCGCTCCTCGATCCAGCACGGATCGCATGCGGATCTTGTGCCGTTCCAACGCGGTTGCCACGCCCGAAAATAGTTGTATCATCTGGTATAACTCCGTGTTACACTCGCGCCATGCGCATCGTGCTCGCTTACATATCGGCTCTCGATTTCTGGCGCTCCGCCCTCAGCGACGAGGGCTCGGCGCGTATGGCATGCCGAGCCCGGATCCTTCCCGATCGCGCGCCGCACGCGTTGGCGGTACAATCCCATCCGCTTGCACAGAGCGGCGCTTCGTCTTTCCCCGTGCACCTGCTCGCGCACGGAAGCCAGAGGAAAGCGTCGGACATTCTCGTCGTCCACCAAGCAAAAGACCTGCCCGACGGATCGCTGCGTCAGATCGTGATTCCCGGCAGCGACGAACCGCTTCTTACGACAAGCCCCGAACTGACTTTCGTCCATATGGCGTCCTTGTTGAGCTTTCCCCGCACGGTTCACCTCGGATACGAGCTATGCGGAACCTTCGCCCCGGACGAGAGCAAGCCGTACGGGGTCAGAGACCGAAAGCCTCTCACTACGCCGGCTAAATTGGCCTCGTATCTGAACAAGGCCGAACGCATGAAAGGCGCGAAACGGGCGCGATCAGCGCTTCCCTACATCTTGGGCATGTCGGCCTCCCCGCGAGAATCGACGCTGGCCGAGCTGATCACGCTCCCCTGCCATCGTGGAGGAAGCGGCATCGAAAACCCCGAGATGAACGCCGTCATCCCTATCAGCTCAAGCAACCGCTGGGCCACCGATCGCTCCTCGTTCCGATGCGATCTCCTTTGGCGCGATCAGGGTGTGGCCGTCGAATATGACAGCACTCTGTGCCACACCGGCGCCGAACGCATCGCCAACGACGCCTCGCGGAGAAACGCGCTGGAATCCCTCGGCCTCACGGTGGTAACCGCAACCTGGCGGCATGTGACGAACTATAAAGAATACAATCGATTCGCACGCATTCTTGCGAAGCACCTAGGGACGAGAATACGCCCGAACTGCCCCGATTACCCGAACAGGCAGCTCGCCCTCCGCTCAGAGCTTCTTCGCTGAAGCGAGGCGAGCGGCAGGATCGCAACGTTTCGACAGGAATCGACGGGATTCCGTCGTTGAAGGAGCGCCTAACCCGGCACAGAGACCCAATGATGGGAGCGCGCTCGCGTTTTCCCAGGTCAACCGTTTCATGCTTGAACAGGACAGCCAGCCGGCACTCTCTCGCCACGGAATCCCGTCGATTCCTACCAGAATCGGGCATCGAGCTTGCGCTGTCGAGCCGTCGGGGGTATGCACCCTGCCCACATGCGCGCCGGCTGCGCCGTGCACGGCGAACCCCCTTGCACCGGCGTCGCGTCCGAAAACGGAAGCGGCCCCGACGTGTCGTCGGGGCCGCAGGAAGAGACCTTGTGCGATACGCAAGCGTCCTTTTCCGCCCTACGCCTCCAAGCGTTTCGCGATGGCCAGGATGAAGTCGCGGGTGCTCAGCTTCTTCGGGTTCGGCAGCGTGGTGATGAGCGCGAGGTCGCCCGTCATCTCGCCGGCCTCGATGGTGTCGAGCGTGGCGCGCTCCAGCTTGTCGGCGAACGCCACGAGGTCGTCCAAGCCGTCCAGCTCGCCGCGCTTGCGCAGCGCACCCGACCACGCGAAGATGGTGGCCACCGAGTTCGTGGAGGTCTCCTCGCCCTTGAGGTGCTTGTAGTAGTGGCGCTGCACGGTGCCGTGCGCGGCCTCGTACTCGTAGTAGCCCTGAGGGCTCACCAGCACCGACGTCATCATGGCAAGCGAGCCGAAGGCGCTCGACACCATGTCGCTCATCACGTCGCCGTCGTAGTTCTTGCAGGCCCAGATGAAGCCGCCGTCGGCCTTCATCACGCGCGCCACGGCATCGTCGATGAGCGTGTAGAAGTACTCGATCCCGGCTTCCTCGAAGCGCGCGGCGTACTCGGCGTCGTAGATATCCTGGAAGATGTCCTTGAAGCGGTGATCGTACTTTTTCGAGATGGTGTCCTTCGTGGCGAACCAGATGTCCTGCTTGATGTCGAGGGCGTACTCGAAGCAGCTGCGGGCGAAGCTCTCGATGGACGCGTCGAGGTTGTGCATGCCCTGGGCGATGCCGGGGCCGTCGAACTTCTGCACCAGCTCGCGCGTCTCGGAGCCGTCTGCGGCGGTGTACACGAGCTCCACCGTGCCGGGACCGGGAACGCGCAGCTCCGCGTTCTTGTACACGTCGCCGTAGGCGTGACGCGCGATGGTGATGGGCTTGACCCAGTTGCGCACGCACGGCTCGATGCCCGCGACGGTGATGGGCGTGCGGAACACGGTGCCGTCCAGCATGGCGCGGATGGTGCCGTTAGGGCTCTTCCACATGCTCTTGAGGTCGTACTCGTCCATGCGCGCGGCGTTCGGCGTGATGGTGGCGCACTTCACGGCCACGCCCAGGCGCTTGGTCGCCTCGGCGGAATCGACGGTCACCTGGTCGTCGGTGGCGTTGCGATGCTCCAGGCCCAGGTCGTAGTACTCGGTCTTCAGATCGATATGCGGAAGCAGCAGCTCGTCCTTGATCATCTGCCAGATGATGCGCGTCATCTCGTCGCCGTCCATCTCCACGAGCGGCGTGGTCATCGCTATTTTCGCCATAGTCAACCTTTCCGTGTCCAAAGGGCCGTCTCTCCCCCGTTTTCCCGTACCCGCACATGATACCCGTCGAAGCGGGCGCACGACGCGCGGGAAAGCGATTTCCAGCGCAACGCCAAAAAGGAGGCCTCTTCGCCGCAGCAGCACTACATCAGGCCCTCGCCCGATCGTCGGAGGCCAGCGCCATGTAGCCGTCTTCGAGGGTGGGCTCGACGGGCTGCGACCCCGCGGGCGGCGCGGCGCTCACGATGCGGTAGCGTGTGCCCTGCGCCGTGGTGGCTGCGTTCACCACGACCGCGCCCGTCGGCGGCGCCATGAGCGGCGGCGTGAGCCACGTGCGTCCGTGCGCGCCGTCGATGAGGCCCGCCGTTGCGCCGTCGTAGCGCAGTCGGCCCGATCGCAGAACGCACACGTAAGGGCAGGTCTGCGCCACGTCGTCGAGGATATGGGTGGACAGGATCACCGTGCGGTCGGCTCCCAGCGTGGCGATGAGCGTGCGGAATCGCATGCGCTCCTCGGGGTCGAGCCCGGCCGTGGGCTCGTCCACCACGAGCAGGCGCGGGTCGCCCATGAGCGCCTGCGCGATGCCCACGCGCCGCCGCATGCCGCCCGAGAAACCGCCGATGCGCCGGCGGCGAACATCTGCCAGCCCCACGCGCTCGATAAGCTCGTCGGCCTGGCGGCGGCGCTCGCGCTTGTCGTCCATACCCTTGAGGATGCCCACGTAGTCGAGGAACTCCGGCGGCGTGAGGTTCGGATAGGGCTCGATGTCCTGCGGCAGGTATCCGAGGGTCTTCTTGAGCGCGCGGCGGTTGCGCGGCTCGGCGATATCGCGGCCGTCAACCAGCACGTGCCCGCGGGTGGGGCTCACGATGCCACACAGGATGCGCATGAGCGTGGTCTTGCCGGCGCCGTTGGGGCCGATGAGCCCGATCATGCCCGAGGGCAGGTCGAGCGTGAGGTCGTCGAGGGCGCAGGGCCTCTTGTCGAAGTCCTTGCCCAGGCGGTCGAGGGAGATGAACATGGGAGTCCTTTCTATGCGGAGCGGAGGCTCGTCAGTGACGGCGGTACGAGCGCCTGCGGGCGACGGCCGCGGCCGCGGCCAGAAGCGCCGCCGCAACGGCGAACTTGAACACGAGCAGGGCCAGCGCTTCGAAAGGCGCAGCGGCGGGAGCCGGCCCCTGATAGTCGAGGAACGGCTGGGATCCGAAGAACGCCTGCGCGAGCGGGTCGCTCGCGATATGGAACTGCACGCCGCCGCCGGAAGCCGGAACGCCCTTGAACGAACATGCGAACAGCGTACCCAGCCATGCGGCGACGGAGACGATGCGCGCGACGATCCTCGGCAGTAACGAGCCCGCCAGCGCCGACAGCGCCGCAGCAACAAAGGCAGCGGGAAGCACCACCCCGGCGAACAGGACTATCGCCTGCAACGGAGCCCAAACGTTGCCGTGCAGCATCTGCCCGGCCGCACAGAACAGCAACAAGGCGGCCGAAGGCGATGTCATCACGGCCAGAGCGCCCGCAACGCGTGCGACCGTCAGCTCCATCGGCCTTACGGGGGCGGAGGCCTCGACTTCCGAGATGCCCAGCCGCTCGGGCTCGGCGGCAAGGTCGGTGAAAGCGGCAGCGTAGGCGACGGGCGGCAGCATGGCCAGCATCTGCGCCAAGAACACGAGGTCGGCGACGTCTCCCGTCTCGAAAGGAAGCCCGGTATTCACCGTGACCCCCATCGACAGCAGCGCCAGCAGCAGCGACGCAACCCATATCGCACGCTGCCGGGCAGCCATGCGCGCATGGATCACCGACAACGACAAGAACCTCATCGCGCACCTCCCAGCTTCCTCCACACGCGCTCGGGCGAGCCCAGGGCATGCCATGCGCACGCGCCGACGGCGAGCAGCACGAGCAACGGCAACCCGCGCTGCAGCGCCGGCATCGACGCCGTGTTCGGATCCCATATCAACGCGAAGAACAGCCAGACGAGCATCACGACGAGCGTCGTCGCACGCGTCGACCCGGAAAGCGCCGCCGCATACGCGACCAACACCATGAGAGCTGCCCCGCCCGCCGGCGAAAGCGCGCCGACCCAGCCGGCGTCGCCGTAGATCGCACCTGCGAGATGCAACGACGCGAACAGCGCGAAGCCTCCGACAGCCGCCGCGACCAGCAGCACGGCCGCGCGCATGGTCTGCACCGTGCGGAACTCCATCGGCGTCGACGCATGCAGCTCCACGAGCGTGTCGCCCGTGAACACGGCCGCGGCGCACATGCCCGCGGCGGCGGCGTAGAGCGGCATGATCCCCAGCATGGCGAGCGCGGCCGACGCCGGTCCCGCCGCCAGCGCCCAGCACGAACCCGCGATCGCGATCAGCACCGCCGTCGCGAGCGGCACCGCGATCCCCACGACCCTGACGCGCCGCGCCTGCGCGTCCAACAGCGCCCACCATGCGCCTGATGCCGAGCCGCCGCGAGCGGCCCTATCCGAAGCACCCATGCGAAACCTCCTAGAATACGTCTCTCGCCCACCGAGCATCATGCCGACTCCAAGCGGGCGATCGTCGCCCGTCGCGCCGTGGCCACCGCCGCCGCCAGCAAGGCGCAGCCCGCGGCCAACACGACCTCGGGCCCGATCGCGCTCTGCAACCCGGCCAGCGCCGCCGCCATCCCTCCGTCGGCCGCAGCGCGCCCGACCGGCGCCGCCAAGGCCGCTGCCGCAGCGCCCGCGACGCCCGCAGCCCATGGAGAGCCGGTCCACACGGAGACGAAAGCCGAGACGCCCGCGACGACGGCCAGCGGCGCCAGCCACGACAGCACCACGGCGCCGAAGCCGAGCGGCGCGCCCCACCAGGCGAACGCCGCCGAAGCCGCAAGGCCCGCGAGCGCATCGACGCCCAGCACCGTCGTCAAGCGAGCGAGCAGCACCGTTTGCGGCCCCAGGGGCATGGCCAGCGCCAACGCGTCGGCCGCGTCGGTCGAGAGCGCTGCCGTCACGGTGATCGCCACGCCCAGCAGCAGAAGCGTCGAGAACCACCAGGGAGCCGCGCCCGCCGCGCCGGCAGACACCGCGAAGCACGCCGCGCCCGCAGCCGCCGCGGCTATGATCAGAGCCGCAGGCAACACCGCGCGCGGCACCACGCGCGCCTGCGCAACCGCCAGATCGGCCGCGAGGCGCGCGCTCTTGCGCACCGACCAGGCGGGAGCCTCGAAAGCCGACGGTTCGGCCGCGATGCGCGCCGCGATACGCGCGAACGAAGGCGCGCCAGCGGCGCATTCCCGCTCCTGTCGGCTCAGCGCCTGTTTCATAGTGGCGCTCGCCACGTCCGGCCGTTCTTCCCTCAAGCTCATAGCCGACCTCCCAACGTCTCCTGCATCAGCGCACGCGCACGGGACACGCGCGACTTCACCGTGCCCACCGGCACGTCGGTCACCTGCGCGATCTCCGCGTACGGAAGCTCGTGCAGCCAGGCAAGCCGCACCGTCTCGGCCAACGCGGCCGGAAGCGCGTCCAAGGCGGCCATGATCTCGCCGACTCCCGCCTGCGCCATGAGCGCGTCCGACGGGTCGCCAGCTTCGTCGGCCAGCTGCGTCAAGTCCTCGTCGAGCGGAAGCTCCTCCGGCCGGATCCGCCGCATGCGCATGCACGCCTGGCGCTTTGCGATGCCCAGCAGCCACGTGAGCACCCGGCTGTCGCCCCGGAACGCCGCGGCCGAGCGCCAGCATCCCAGCCATACGTCCACCGCCGCCTCTTCGGCCGCCCCGCGGTCGCCCAGGCGCGCCGAGACGAATGCGAACACGGCGGACGCGTACAGGCTATGCAATTCCTCCAACGCGCCTTCGTCCCCGCGCGCGATCCGCACGAGCGCCGAGCGCGCCAGCGCATCGTCCGCATCCTGCTCGCCCATGCCACCGCCTTTCCGTCTTGTCGCTGCCGATCGCCTTCAACCCCTTAGTAGCGCCGAGAAGCCTCGAGGTTCACCAGTATGGAATGTTTTTCGAAAAAAGGATCCGTCCTGCGGAAACCGATCGCTCTAAGACGCGGAACGGGCCCGGAACAACCGTTCCGGGCCCGTTCCGGAGCCCTGCAGGGAAATCGCGCTCATCCAGAGGCATCTATCGACGCGCCTTCATTCGCCCAGCTCCTCGAAGAAGCCCACGCGGAAGTTTTTGAACACGGCCTCGCCCTCTTCCTGGGTAGCGTCGAGGTCGACGTCGGCCTGGATGGCGAAATCGTGGTCGCCCTCGGGGTCGCTGAATATCTGGCGCACATGCCACACGTGCTCGGCCTGCTCGTCGGCTTCGTCGATGGAAAGGAAGGCTGCGGAGCGCGCGTCGGCGTCGATGGCGATCTGCCCGTGCGCCTCGAAGTACGCGTCGAGGGCGCGCTGCCAGCGCGGCTCGCCGCAGCCCCATTCCGCATCGAGCCTGCCCAGCTCGGCCACACGTCCCTGCGAGGCCAGCCGCACGCGCTGGAACAGCGCGTTGCGCACGAGCACGGTCAGGCCGCGACGGTCGTGCACCACGACGTCGCCCGCCGTCGGCGGCGCGACGTCCACGGCCGCGCCCGCGCTCTCCCACTCGTCCACGAGGCTCGAGTCCACCGAGCGCACCACGAAGCCGAGCCACGCGATGACGTCCGCCAACCGCTCGTCGCGCTTGTCCGCCGGCACCGTGCGATCGAGCACGCGGTAGGCGTCGGACAGGTAGCGCAGAAGCGTCCCCTCCGAGCGCGCGATGCCGTAGCGCTGCACGTAGCCCTTGAAGTCCGACGCGCTCTCCAGCATGTCGCGCAGAACCGACTTCGGCTCCAGCTGGAAGTCGCGCGCCCACGGCACCTCCCGGCAGTAGCGCTCGAACGCCGCGTCCAACAGCTCCTCGAGCGGGCGCGGGTACGTGATCTCGGCGAGGCGCTCCAGGCGCTCCTCGTACTCGATGCCGTCGGCCTTCATGTCCTGCATGGCCTTGTCGCGCGCGGCGCGCTCCTGCGCACGCAGCACCTGGCGCGGGTTCTCCAGCGTTGCCTCGGCCATGGAGATGACGTCGAGGGCGAACGAGTCGCTCTCCGGGTCCAAAAGCTCCAGCGCCGCCAGCAGAAACGGCGACAGCGGCTGGTCGAGCGCGAAGTCCTCCGGCAGGTCCACCGTGCACGCGTACTCGACGACGCCCCCTTCGCCCTCCACCTGCTCGATGACGTCGGCGCTGGTCAGCGTGTCGAATATCTCGTCGGCGCGCACGACGAGCGCCCGCTTCTCCTCGTCGGTCTGAGCCGAGTCGTCGATGAGCTTGCGCACGCGGCCGTACGCGTCGCCGCCCTGCACGACCTCGGACAGCACCATGGAATGGGTGATCTTCATGCGCGGCTTCAGCGTCTCGGGCACCGCTTCTATCAGGCGTTCGAAGGTCTGCTTGTTCCACGTGACGAAGCCCTCGGGCGGCTGCTTCTTCTTGATCTTGCGGATCTTCTTCGGGTCGTCGCCCGCCTTCGCCAGAAGCTTCGCGTTCTCGATGTCGTGCTCGGGCGCCAGCGCCACCACCATGCCCTCGGTGTCGAAGCCGGACCTTCCCGCCCGCCCGACGATCTGATGGAACTCGCGGGCGCGCAGGCGGCGCATCTTGTAGCCGTCGAACTTCGTGAGCTGCGTGAGCACCACGGTATGGATGGGCACGTTGATGCCCACGCCCAGCGTGTCGGTGCCGCAGATGACGGGCAGAAGGCCTTGCTGGGCCAGCTTCTCCACCAGCAGCCGGTAGCGCGGCAGCATGCCCGCGTGGTGCACGCCCACGCCGCTGGCCAGCAGACGCTTGAGCGTCTTGCCGAACGCCGTGGTGAACCGGGTTCCCTTGACGGCCTCCTTGATGAGCTCGCGCTGCTCCTTGGATGCCACGCCGAAGCTCGACAGAGCCTGCGCGGTGGACAGCGCCGCGTCCTGCGCGAAATGCACGAGGTACAGCGGCGCCTCGCCTTTGCGCAGGGCCAGCTCCACCGTGCCCTCCAGCGGCATCTCCACGTACTCGTAGGACAGCGGCACGGGACGCGGGGCGTCGGCTACCACGTCCACGTCGGTCCCGGTTTGGCTCTTGAGGCGAGCCGCGATGGCGCCCACGTCGCCCAACGTGGCGCTCATCAGCAGGAACTGCGTTTTCGGAAGCGTCAGCAGCGGTACCTGCCACGCCCAGCCGCGGTCGGCGTCGCCGTAGAAGTGGAACTCGTCCATGGCCACGCAGCCCACGTCGGCGTCCTCGCCCTCGCGCAGCGCCTGGTTCGCCAGGATCTCGGCCGTGCAGCAGATGACGGGCGCCTCGGCGTTGATGTGCGCGTCGCCCGTGATCATACCCACGTTCTCGCGTCCCAGCACCTCCACGAGATCGAAGAACTTCTCGCTGACCAGCGCCTTGATGGGCGCCGTGTAGTACGAGCGCCTCCCCGTTGCCAGCGCCATGAACTGCATCCCCAGCGCCACCAGCGACTTTCCCGACCCCGTGGGCGTTCCTAGGATCACATGGTCGCCCACCATGAGGTCCATGAGCGCCTCCTCCTGATGGGGCCAGAGCTCTATGCCGCGCGCCGCCGTCCAGTCGAGGAAGCGGTCGAGCGCCGCATCGGGCGTCAACCACGGCTCGGGCTCCGGCTCACCCTCGGCAGGCTCCCACCACGCGGGCGCGAGCCGCCCCAGCGACCCGTGCGCGAAAGCCGCGTCCTCGGGTTCCGACGTTTCTTCTGCTGCGCGCTCGACCATGCGGGAACGACCTCCGGAAATCAGGGATGACGATAAGGTTCCATTCTACCCGCAACCGCCGCCTTCGGACGGCCGCGAACGGGAAAAGAACACGCCGCGCTGCAGGACGCTTCGCTCGCTCGGGATGGCAGATCGCGGCTGCGTCTTTGGTGTCCTTTCGGTGTGGATCCTCCAGCTATGATGGGCGCATTCGGAACGCGAGGAGAGGAGCCGCCCATGCAAGCGACGAACGAGATCAGGAACATCCTGGCGAAAGGCCAGGCGAAAGCCGGAGCGAACCCGTTGGCCGTGCTCGACGGCATCATGAGCGGAGATGCGCTGGAAGCCGTCGTGGGCGGAATCGGCATGGGCGACTCCTCGGCAGCGTACGCCAAGATGGCCAAGCTGCGCACCGAGACGCGCGTCGTGGAGCTGGGCCGCTCCGGCAACGAAGCCTACGACAGGCTGCGCAACGCGGCGGCGCAGATCCGCAAAAGCCTGATCACGCTGCACGAGGCTCCGACGGGCAACCCCTACGTCGCCTACTTCAACAAGGGCATCGTCGCGAACCCCGCCGTCGTCGTCGCCGAACTCGTGTCCACGGGCGGCGGCGCGCGCATCGAGCTCACAGCCTTCACCGCGAAGGTCGGCTTGGTGCAGGGGCACTCGTGCAACGCGGCCATCGACAAGCTGGCCAAGCTGCTGTAGACTCGCCGGCGCGCGAAGCCCGCGATGCGGGCGAGTCCTCCGAAGCCTTCGCCTCGTCGCCGTGTATAATCGCATGCGAACGAAAGCAGCCGGACGTCCTCAGCCGGCCTTGGAGAGAAGGCAGCCCATGAGCTTCGCATTGAACCCCTACACCGCTCCCGACTTCCACCGCGAGCCGCTGGCCGGCGCGCCCGACGCCGTGCTGCTGCCGGCGCCGAAAGACGGCGTGGCGCCAGAAGGCTACCACGCGATGAGCATCTACCCCGAGTACTTCAAGATCGACGGCGCATGGCTGCTCGCGGAAGACAGCCGCATGGACTGCGTTCCCGTCTGCGAGGACGGACGCATCTTCGTGCGCGAGTTCCGCCACATCCGCGCGGGAGATGCCATCGTGTGCGGGCGCACCGAGTCGGGAGAGCAGGGCATCTACGTCCACACGACCGGGTTCGACCCCGCGCCGGACGGCGAAGGCGAGCTGGCCGACGCAGGGCGCCACGCCGACAACTTCGCCTTCCGCTTGGGGCGCTCGCGCGAGACGGCGTTCTCCCGCGAGTACGACGAGCTCTACGAGCTGCTGAAGCACGAGCGCGAACACGGCTACGTCGTGTGGGTGATGGGGCCGGCGTTCTCGTTCAACGGCTTCTCGCGCACGGCGTTCTCCAAGATCATCGAGGCGGGCTACGTCGACGCGGTGTTCGCCGGAAACGCGCTGGCCACGCACGATCTGGAGGGCTCTTACTTCCACACGGCGCTCGGCCAGGACATCGAGACGCAGGAGAACCGCCCGCTCGGCCACTACAACCACCTGGACACCATCAACCGCGTGCGGCTGTACGGCTCCATCGGCCGGTTCATCGAGGAGGAGCAGGTGTCGGGCGGCATCATGCACGCGCTGGAGAAGAAGGGCGTGCCCTACGTGCTGGCCGGCTCCATCCGCGACGACGGCCCGCTTCCGTGCGTGCTGGGCAACGCCTACGATGCGCAGGACGCCATGCGCTCCCACCTGCGCAAAGCCACCACGGTCGTGTGCATGGCCACCATGCTGCACACCATCGCCACGGGCAACATGACGCCATCGTACCGCGTGCTCGCGGACGGCACCGTGCGCCAGGTGTACTTCTACTGCGTGGACATCGCCGAGTTCGCGGTGAACAAGCTCATCGACCGCGGCTCTCTGGCCTCGCGCGGCATCGTGACGAACGTCCAGGACTTCATCGCCAACGTGGCGAAGGGCCTGGGGCTGTAGGGAAAACCGCCACGAATCCGGAGTCGGGCGCTCACGCCCGTCGCGTGCGCCGCCTGCGCTCAGCGAGCGACCACATTGCGCCCGCCGCCGCGCCCGCAATGGCGACCGCAATCCATCCGAGGCCCGCGTCGGCAAGCGGAAGCGCATCGAGGGGCAGCCACGCGCCCGGCGCGAACGCGTCGCGCAGGCCCACGGCCACGCTGAACGCCGCCGTCGCCAGCACGGCGCAGGGCCACATGCGCGGCAGCCGGTCGCAGCGCCCGTGCGCGAGGCCCATGACCACCAGCACGATGGCCGGCGGATAGAGCGCGCCCAGAAGCGGTGCGGAAAACGCGAGGATGGCATCGAGCCCCACGAGCGACACCGCGCAGCTGAACGCGGCGAACGCCGCCGCCCACGCCGGAAGCGGGATACGCGGAAAAGCCTCGGAGAAGTACTCCGAGCAGCACGAGATGAGCCCCGTGCATACGTTGAGGCAGGCCAGCAGGAAGATGGCCGCCACGATGACCGTACCCGCCGGGCCGAAATGCGCGCTGGCCGACGCCGCGAGGATGGAAGCGCCGTTGGCCGCGTCGGGCATCGTCGAGCCCATCGCCGAGCCCACGAACGCCAGCCCGCAGTAGATGGCCATCATGAGCGCTCCGGCGATGAGGCCCGCGCCCGAAATGGAGCCCGCCACGCGCTTCGGGTCGCTCACGCCCAGCTCGCGAACGTTCGCAGCCACCACGATGCCGAAGCACAGCGCCGCCAGCAAGTCCATGGTCTGGTACCCCGTGAGAAAACCGTTCGACAGCGGGCTCGCGTCATAGGGCGGCTGCGGAGCCGTCGGCGCGGGCGCGCCGCCCAGCACGGAGGCGCCGACCACCAGCACGATGAGCAAGATGAGGGCGGGCGCAGAGAAACGCCCCAGCACGCGCGACAACAGCCCGGGTCGCAGCGCCAGCGCGAACGCCACGCCGAAGAACGCGACGGAGAACGCCGCCGTTGCGACGCCCAGGCCGGCCGCATCGGTTACGGGCAGCAGGGGCCTTAGCATCTCGAAGGCGGTCGAAGACGTGCGCGGAATGGCGAGAAACGGCCCGATGGTCAGGTACATGAGCGCGATGAACACCGAGGCGAACAGCGGGCTCACGCGCCCGGCCAGCTCGCGTACGCCGCCGCACACGGCCACCGCCACGATGCCGAGCACCGGCAAGCCGATACCCGCGATCAAGAAACCCGTCATGGCGGGGATCGCCTGATCACCCGCCTGCAATCCCAGAAGCGGGGGCAGGATGAGGTTGCCCGCACCGAAGAACATCGAGAACAGCATGCCGCCCACGGCCAGCAGCTGACCCGGCCGCAGCGCGACTGCGCGCCGCCCGCTAGACACCGAGCACCCCTTGCGAAACGAGCAGCCACACGAGCGCCGCCACCCACAGCACGGCCACGACGACGCGCACGGGATTCGGCACGCGCAGGCTGGCTGCCGGGATCATGAACATGGCGACGAGCCCGCCAAGCGCCCCTCCCAGATGCCCGCTCACGGAGATGTTCGGCACGAGCAGCGTGTACG
This sequence comes from Eggerthella sp. BIOML-A1, assembly GCF_009875595.1. Lineage (NCBI taxonomy): Bacteria > Bacillati > Actinomycetota > Coriobacteriia > Eggerthellales > Eggerthellaceae > Eggerthella > Eggerthella sp. BIOML-A1. Next base: position 84,784 of record NZ_WWRZ01000004.1, read on the forward strand.
CCACGTTCACGGCGATGACCCCCAACATGCCCTTGCTGTACTGCGTGAAGAGCGAACGGTTCCCCTTATGCAGCACGGCTAACAGCGCCACGGCCACGAACAGGCCGAACACGCTGGTCGAAGCTCCGGCGCTCACCGCGGAGCCGCCGCCGAGCAGCACATCGGCCGCATAGGACACCGCATTGCCCGTTATTCCCGCGATGAAGTACAGCGCAAGGTAGTTGCCCCGACCCAGCGTGCGCTCCAACACCTCGCCCACGCTGTACAGCGCCACCATGTTGAAACCGAGGTGCATGAGGTCCATATGAAGGAACATCGGCGTGACGAAACGGTACAGGTCGGCCGGCGACTGGACAAGCGGCGCGTACATCGCGCCCATGTCCACGAGGGTGCGCGTGGAAATGTCGATGCGCATGCCGGACAGCACCGCCTCGAGCGCGAACACGGCGACGTTGATCGCGATGAGCGCGAGCGTGACCAGCCGATAACGGTTGCGCTCGAAGAAGCTCGGCTGGCTGTCCGCCATCATCCGTTTCAGCTGGTCATCATCGATGACCGCCCTTTGTTGCGGTTCCACCGGCTCGTTCACCTTGTATGGCACGTCTTTCTCCTCGAACGTCGTATATCGAAAGTCGGAACATACTACCACGAGGATAGAGCCGGTCGATGATTCTGCACTTCACGTCCATTCCTTACGAAAGCGGAAAGGCTGCGCTGCGAGCCGAGTATGCGCCTGAAAGGATCGCTTCGACATGGCGGAGGCGCGCGCAAAGGAGGGATGACACGCACCGACGTGCGCCGCCTTCTGGTTCCCAACGCGCCAGAACCGTCACCTGAAGCCGTCGCCCAGCCTTCTTCGCCGCGAACGCACGGTTTCGACGCCTTGCGTGCAGCGAAAGGGCGAGGTTGGGCGCGAATCGCGCGACAAAAGGAAAGGGGCGAGCCGAAGCCCGCCCCCCACGTGCAACGCCAAGCGGTTTCTCCGCCTAGGCGGCGACCGTCTCGCTCTTGTCCTTCTTGCCCGGCACGAGAGCGGCGATGCAGGTCAGCACCGCGCCGACCGCGCCCACGATCAGGAGCGGCAGGCTCCCTGCGTTCCAGGCGCCCGCGTCCAGATACAGGATGGCGCGGATGCCCTCGCTCATGAAGCGCTGCGGGGCCCACGGGTACACCCAATCCTGCCAGAACGCCGGCAGAGCCTCGAAGGGGAACGTGCCCGTCATCATGCCCAACGCGAACCCGACGAGCGCAAGCAGGCCGCCAAGCGCCGTGGAGATGTTGAACGCGCCGATGAACACGAGCATCACGCAGAAGCTGGCAAGCCACATGAACGGCACGATGGCGTCCATGGGAGCCTCGATACCGGCGATCCACAGCAGCATGCAGAACGCGCACAGGCTGACGATCAGCGAGGCCACGACGGCGTAAGCCGCCTGGATCCCGATGGACTTCCAGCGCTCCGCGCTCGTCGCATCCGTCTTCTTTCCTAAGATGCGGCTGAGGAACAGACCCGTCATCATCGACACCATGAACAGCGGCATGATGGCAAGCTGCAGCGACACCATGCCGGACATGGGATTGGCCGCCGCTCCGTCGCCATCGGAAGCCGACCCTTCGTGAATGGTCTCCACGTCCACGTCGACGCCCATCTGCTGGAACATCGAGGGGATGCTCGCGCCCATCTGGCTGGCCACGAGCGGGCTCTTCGCCTTGTCGATGAGCACCTTGAGAGCCGGAGCCTCCACTTCCTCAGCCTCGGAAGCCCCGTCGTCTTGCGCGGCGGCGGCCAAAGCAGCGGCCTGAGCCGCATCGCCCTGCGCGGCCGCCGCCGCATCCCCTCCCTGCGCCGCAGCGGCGGCAGCCATCGCGGCAGCCTGGTCGCCACCCGCAGCCTCCCCGCCTGCGGCGGCAGCAGCCATGGCCGCAGCCTGGTCGCCACCTCCGGCAGCTTCGCCGCCGGCTGCGGCTGCTTGGGCCGCCGCAGCGGCCTGGGCCTGCGCCTGCGCGGCCATCAAAGCCTGGGCTTGCGCGAGCGAGGCCTTCGTCTCAGCCTGCTTGACCGCCATCTGCTGGGCGCTGAAATCAGCGGGAACGATGATCGCGCCGTAGTATTCGCCGTTCTCGAGAGCTTCGTCCAGCTCTTTCTGGCTGCCCACCTTCGTCCAGGCGATGGGCGACTCCTCGCCGCCCTCCGCAGCCGTCGCGGACGTGATGTTCTCGACCAGGGTGTCGCCCACGTTCATATCGCCCTGCGGCGTCTCCACGCCCTCGTCGAGCGACAGAACCGCGAACGGCAGCCCCTTCATCTCCATGTTCGCCATCGGGTAGAACATGACGGACATGACGCATGCCGCCACGATGCCGATGAGCAGCGGCACTACGTACTTCGCTTTCCCGAGTTTCTCGAACACCGGGAGCCTCCTTCCGAATGCGTCGCCGGCGCTTGACCGCGCCCGCGGCTTGATTTATTCTCAAGAGGCAATTTTATTGGTCGCAACGTCTAATAAAAATGGTGAATATTGTTCCTGCTGACTAGTTTCGAGGAGAAGCCATGGCGCGCCCGCGTAAAGACCAGGAAGGCCCCACCGCCGTCGAGCGCATGGAGGAGGCGTTCTGGGAGATCCTCGCCGAGAAACCGTACGCCCAGATCACCGTCGGCGAGATCGCCAAGCGGGCGCAGGTCAACAAGAACGCGTTCTACTACCATTTCGACGGCTTGGGCGCGCTCGCCGCGCAGGCGCTGGACAGCATGCTCCCGCGCGAGATGGCGCGCATGTTGCTGATGAACGGAGGGCCTTCGAAAGGCATCGACGAGATCGAGGCGAACGCCTTGCTGCGCAACCCCGACCTGAAAAAGCGGATCGACCGTGCCCTTCTGGTCGTCGGCAAGAACGGATCGAGCGAGCTTGTGGCCACGCTGAAGAACCTGGTCATGCATACCTGGTTCGACCTGTTCCATGTCGATGAAACGCGTTTGAGCAGCGAAGCCATGGTGGTAGTGAGGTTCACCTTGGGCGGCCTCGTCGAGATCATGAGCGACGAAGCCTGCCGCGGCGACCACGCGAACCCGCTCCAGGCCATACTGAGCTCGGGCGTCGCCACGAGCGCTTCGTCGAACGTCGTGGCGACGCTGCGCGCCGCCGCCGACGAGCACCGCGCGAAAACGCCGATGCCGCAGGCGACAGCGAACGCAGTTAAGCCATAGCCTGCTTGACGGCGGCGAGCAGATCGCCGTATTCCTCGAACGCGGGCAGGTCGGGGTTCTCTGCCTTGATGGAATCGGGGCTGCGGAACAGGAAGCCCGCCTTGCTGGCCCTGATCATCCCCAGGTCGTTATGGCTGTCGCCCGCCGCGATGGTGTCGAAGCCGCAGGACTGCAGCGCGCGCACGGTGGTCAGCTTCGATTCGGGGCAGCGCATGCGAAAGCCCGCGATGGTGCCGTCGTCAGCCACCTCCAGCTCGTTGCAGAACAGCGCCGGCCAGCCCAGCTTCGCCATGAGGGGCTGGGCGAACTGGGTGAACGTGTCGCTGATGATGACGGCCTGGGTCGTGGCGCGCAGCTCGTCGAGGAAGTCCTTCGCCCCCGGCAAGGGGTCGATGCGCGCGATGGTCTCCTGGATCTCCTTGAGGCCCAGGCCATGCTGGCGCAGGATGTCCAGACGGAAGTCCATGAGCTTGCCGTAGTCGGGCTCGTCGCGAGTCGTGCGCGTCAGCTCCGGAATGCCGCTCTCCTCGGCGAACGCGATCCAGATCTCGGGCACCAGCACGCCTTCCAGGTCCAGGCAGGTAATGTACATCGTGTCGTCTCCCTTCGGCCGCGCACGCGGCATCTCGCAACAGGCTTGCAGCAACGCCATGCCATCATACCCGCAACCGCCGCGCAGCGCATCCCGCAACGCTTTGTTTCTTTACGGCGGGGCCGACGCCGTGGTTCAATGGTTGCGCAAGCCAACGACGAAAGGACCCCCATGGCCATCGGAGACGTGCTCGTCCGCATCCGCAAGGAGCGCAACCTCACTCAGGAAGACCTAGCGCGCAAGCTTTACGTCACCCGCCAGGCCGTATCGCGCTGGGAGAACGGGGAGACCACGCCTGGCATCGACATGTGCAAGCTCATCGCAGCCACCTGCGATGTGCCCGTCGCCCTGCTTTTGGAGATGCCCGACGGCGCCTACTGCCAAAGCTGCGGCATGCCGTTCTACCAGGAGAAGGATCATGGCACCGAGGCGGACGGCTCTCTGTCGGCCGACTACTGCTCGTGGTGCTATGCGAACGGCGCGTTTCTGGAAGACGAGACGCTCGAGGAGCTGATCGAGCGCTGCGCCCCATTCATGGCCGAGTCGTGCCACATCACGCGCGACGAAGCCGTTTCGTTCATGGGCGCCCTGCTCCCCACGCTCAAACGCTGGTAGCGGCACGAACGCCGCGTTCTGCGAAGCGAACGCGGCATCTGCCTTTCCGAACGCGCCTTCCGCCGGTCTGCCGAGATATACTGGACGAACTGTGCGCGCAACGCCATCGGGGACGCGCGCCACCAGGATAGATCTGTCGCGCGTGATTGGAGCCGCAGCCCATGGCGAAAGACTTCAGCAACCCGAAGAAGCTCGGCTTCATGCGGGTCCTCCAGTTCTTCTTTGCATTCAACGTCATCGTCACCATCTCGCTGTTGGCGTTCCTGATCAAAGGCAGCTACGAGCTGGAATTCTCGAACATCCTCGATTTCGTCAACCTGATATTCGACAGCATCAGCTTCTGGCTCATCTGGCAGCGCAAACGCCTGGCGCGCCATTTCATCATCGGGTTCAGCCTGTTCAACATCTTCATCGGAACCGCCTTCAACATCGCGACCGGTCACTTCAGCCTTGTCGGCCAGCTGTTCTCGTGCACGCCCGACCTCATCCTGCTCGCGTATTTCCTCACGTCGAGACGCGCGAAAGCCGTGCTGACGCAGCCCTTCGACGCCGAGGTCAAACAACGCGAGCTCGCGAAGGACCTGGACTGCTACCAGCCTCGGACCTGGGCGTTCTGGCGCAACATCATCATTTACTTCTGCGTGTTCAGCGTGGTGGGACACTGGATGGAGGCGGCCTATTGCACGCTCATCCGCTTCGGAATGATACCCGGCACCTACGACCCGAATTCCCAGATCTGGTCGGATTGGCTCTACCCCTTCATCGTGTACGGGTTCGGAGCCGTGGCGTGCGTGCTTCTGCTGTACCCCGTCAAGAACTTCCTCGAAAAGCGCATCCGCAGCCGCGTGGTGCCCTTGCTCATCAGCTTCGTCGTCAACGCGCTCGTCTGCACGGCCATCGAGCTGGTCATGGGCCTCATGGTCAACCAGCCCGGCCCTGACGGCAAGCTGCCCTTATGGGACTACTCCGATATGTTCTGCAACTTCATGGGCCAGGTGTGCCTGCAGAACGCCATCGCCTTCGGCGTGGTGGCCACGCTCATGACCTGGGTGATCTACCCGGCGCTCGAGCAGCTGCTGAGCAAGGTCCCCCGGGACGGCATGAACATCGCCTTCATAGCCGTGACCGTCGGCTTCTGCATCCTGATCTTCCTGTACTACGTGAACGTGGCGCTTCCCGACCTCGACGACGCCGACGATGCCGGCTCCTCGGACGCAACCTCGATCGAGCTCTCGTACAGCTACGATTCTGAAGCGGCCGGCTAGGACGACCCAGCGTCCATGCCCATTCTCTCCAAAGAAGACGAGCGGTACGGCTACGAGCCCGGCTCCTTCGCGTTCTGGCGGAACCTGGCCGTGTACTTCTGCGTGTTCAGCGTGCTGGGACATTGGATGGAGATCGTCTACTGCTCGTTCATGAACGTATTCGGCATCGTCGATGCCGATTCGCTTGTGTGGGACGACCCGATGTACCCGTTTCTCGTGTACGGCGTGGGCGTCGTCGTCTGCGCGCTCGTGCTGATGCCGCTCAAGACGGCGCTGGTCGCCCGGCGCGCCACCCTCGTCAGCGCCGGGATCCAGTTCTTCGCCGCCACCGTGGTCGTGTGCATGCTCATGGAACTGGCCATGGGGTTCATGCTGAACCAGCCGAACGCCGCCGGCGAATACCCGTTGTGGGACAACTCGCAGCTGCCGTTCAACATCCTCGGCCAGGCATGGCTCGTAAATGACCTCGCACTGGCGGCCGTGGCCATGCTGTACACATGGATCGTCTACCCGCTGTGCCAGAAAGCCCTCGGGAAGCTCCCGCTGCGCGCGATGAACCTTTTGGCAGCTGTCGTCGTCATCGGGTTCGTCGTCCTTTGCGCCGTCAAGTTCGCCTGAACGCGGCGAGGCCCCGATGCCGTTCAGCTCCGGGGCCTCGAATGCATGTCGCGTATCTGCTAGTCGCGGGTGAGCTTGCGGTGGATGCGGTGCGGACGCGCGGCCTCCTCGCCCAGGCGCTCGACGCGGTTCTTCTGGTAGTCGTCGAAGTTGCCCTCGAACCAGTGCCAGTTGCCCGGGTTCTCGTCGGTGCCCTCCCACGCCAGGATGTGCGTGGCGATGCGGTCGAGGAACCAGCGGTCATGGCTGGTCACCACGACGCAGCCGGGAAATGCCAGCAGCGCCTCCTCCAGGCTTTCCAGCGTCTCGACGTCGAGGTCGTTCGTAGGCTCGTCGAGAAGCAGCAGGTTGCCGCCCTGCTTGAGCGTCAGCGCCAGGTTCAGGCGGTTGCGCTCGCCGCCCGACAGCACGCCGGCCGGCTTCTGCTGGTCGGGCCCCTTGAAGCCGAAGCTGGCCACGTAGGCGCGACTGGGAATCTCGGTGTCGCCCACCTTCATGTAGTCCAGGCCGTCGGAGACGACCTCCCACAGCTTCTTGTTCGGGTCGATGCCCTCGCGGTTCTGGTCGACGTAGGAGATGCTCACCGACTCGCCGATCTCAAGCTCGCCGCCCGACAGGGGCTCCAAGCCCACGATGGCCTTGAACAGCGTGGACTTGCCCACGCCGTTCGGGCCGATCACGCCCACGATGCCGCCCTGGGGCAGCGTGAACGACAAGTCGTCGATGAGCACGCGGTCGCCGAACGCCTTCTTGATGTGCTTGGCCTCGATGACCTTCGCGCCCAGGCGCGGCGGCACGGGGATGGTGATGTCCGACACGCTGGTCTTCTCGAACGAGCGCGCCTCGGCCGCCATCTGCTCGTAGCGCTCGATGCGGGCCTTGCTCTTGGCCTGGCGCGCTTTGGGGCTGGATCGCACCCACTCCAGTTCCGAGCGCAGGCGCTTCGCCAGCTTCTCCTCGCGCTGGCCCTGGCCCTCCAGGCGCGCGGCCTTCGTCTCGAGGTAGGTGGAGTAGTTGCCTTTGTACGGGAAGAGGCTGCCGCGGTCCACCTCGCAGATCCACTCGGCCACGTTGTCCAGGAAGTAGCGGTCGTGCGTGACGGCCAGCACCGCGCCGGGGTAGGTGCGCAGGAACTGCTCCAGCCACAGCACCGACTCGGCGTCCAGGTGGTTGGTGGGCTCGTCGAGCAGCAGCAGGTCGGGCGCCTCCAGCAGCAGCTTGCACAGCGCCACGCGACGGCGCTCGCCGCCGGATAGCACGTTCACCGGCATGTCGGGATCGGGGCACTGCAGCGCGTCCATGGCCTGCGACAGCTGGCTGTCGAGGTCCCACCCGTTCGCCGCGTCGATGGCGTCTTGCAGCTCGCCCATCTCAGCCATGAGCGCATCAAAGTCGGCGTCGGGCTCGGCCATCTCCTCGCCGATCTTGTTGAAGCGGTCGATCTTGGCCTTCACCTCGCCGAACGCCATCTCGATGTTCTCGATGACGGTCTTGTCGTCGTCCAGAGGCGGCTCCTGCTGCAGGATGCCCACCGTGTAGCCGGGCGTGAGGCGCGCGTCGCCGTTGGACACCTCTTCGAGGCCCGCCATGATCTTGAGCAGCGTCGACTTGCCCATGCCGTTGGGCCCCACGACGCCGATCTTCGCGCCGGGGTAGAACGACAGGGTCACGTCGTCGAGGATGACCTTGTCGCCGTGCGCCTTGCGCGCCTGATACATTTGGTAGATGAATTCCGCCACGTTGTGCTCCTCTGTTTTTCGGGAAGTTCGCTCTATTGTCTCATACGCCGCGCCCACGGGGAAGCGGGTGCGGCGGCAGGTTGCAGGATGGGACCGCGGGGCCTCTAGCGGTTCTCTATGTGGCCGATGTTCTTGAGCTCGATGTTGATGAGGCCGTTCGGGCCGCTGACGAACTCGATGAAGTCGGGGTTCTCGCCGTACTCGGCCGGGAACGTGATGTCGATGCCCGTGTCAGTGCGGATCTTATGGCTCTTCGCCACGCGCTTGGCCACGTTCTTCTCCACGACCACGCGCTCGGGCAGCGCCTCGTCGGCCAGCGCCTGCTCGAAGCGCTTCTGCAACGGCTCGTCCTCGAACACCTCCTCGCCCATGTCCCACGGGGCAAGCTCGTCGGACTCGTCGGCGTTCTCGGCCACGTAGGCCTTCGCCTTCGACACCGCCACGGCAGCGTTGGCGCCGTACTCCTCGGCAACCTCCTCGACGATGCGCGTCACCGTGTCGAACACCTCTTTGCTGGACGCCTCCATCGAACATTGCAGCAGGCCGTCGGGGATGAGCCAGCGGTTCTCGCCCGCGATGGCGCGCTCCTTGTCGCAAAACGACACCGACAGCGTCTTCGACTCGATCACCGCGAACGACGCCACCTTCTGCGACGGGTTCGGCAGGATGGCGTGATGGCGCGCGATGTCCACGCGCTGCGCGCCGCTCTCGCCGTAGCCCACCTCGTGCATGTAGGCCTGCTTGGCCTCCAGCAGCATGAACGCGAAGTAGCGCTTGCCCTCGCCGCGGTACGCCGCCTCGGCCTCGTCGTCGGTCATCTCCCGCACCGTGTTGTCGGGATCGTCCTCGAAGTCCACCACCAGCAGGTCGGCCGATTCGGTCTTCTCCATGCGCCCCAGCTCGCCCGCGATGAACTCGGCCACCTGGACGGACAGGTCGACGAACTCGCGCTGGCCGCGGAAGTAGCAGCGCAGCTCCTCGGCGAACATGCTGTTCTCGGCGAACTCGCCGCGCTTGCTGTCGATGTTGCCGAGCGCCTTCTTCGCGTGGCTCGTCACGTAGCGTTTGGCGTTCTTGCTCGAAAGGTCGAGCTCCTCCTGGGCGTACACGTTGACGCACGAGACGAAGTCGAAAACGTGCAGGATCGCGTGGTTGATCTTCATGAAGCCTCTCCGCTGCTCTCGTAATCCGGAATTGTCGCGAACGTTCAGGATACCGGAAGCCGGAGCCCGGCGGCGCGAAGAACGGAGAATCCCCAGACGCCATCCCTTCCCGCCCCGCAAACGGGCGCTCGATAGCCCGAGAATGCGAGCGCCCTGCCAAGCGCCGTCGAAGAACCGCCCGCATCTCTGCTCATCCATTTTGCTAGCGATTATGCTATACTTACGTATAGCTCATAGGCTGCTTGAAAGGAGGAACGATGGGTGCCGCTGCCGAGACGATCCAGTTCAACACCCGTATCGAGCGTTCGCTCAAACTTGCCGGAGACGACGTTTTGAAACGCGCCGGATACTCTCCGTCGCAGGCGGTTCGCGCGCTGTGGCGCAAAGCAGCAGGGTGCGGCGAAAACCCCTCGGCCATCGTGAACCTGCTGGAGGACCGTCCCTTGCCAGCGCGCGCGAACGCGAGGATAGAGAGCCCGTCGCAACTCGAAGCGCTTCGCCGCGGACGCGAGGAAGCGGCGCGAGCGTTCGCGGATATGGGCTTCGGAAGCGAAATGCCCTCTTCCGTCGCCTTCGATCCCTACGACCAGCTCATGGAAGAGTTCATACTCGAGCGCCACGGCGAGGAAGGAGTGCGGCCATGAACGGAGCCGCCCCGGTCTTCCTCGTCGATACGAACGTCTGGCTCGACAACTACCTGGGATTTCGCCCAAACCATCGCGCATCGTGCGAATTCCTCGACGAAGCCGTGGAGCGAGGCGCAACGCTCTGCCATGCGGCGACCACGGCGAAGGACGTCCATTTCTTCACCTGCAGCACCCTCAAGAAAGCGGCGCGCGAGAAGGGCGAAGCGGTCGACGAAGCCTTCGCGCTGGCCGCGAACCGCCTAGCCTGGGCGAACCTCGCTAACATGAACGAGGTTTCGACGCTCGTCGGGCTCGACCTATCCGACTTCTGGGTCGCCAGCAAGCTGAGCGCGTTCAACGGGGACATAGAGGACAACCTGATCATGGCATGCGCCGAACGCGCGAAGGCCGACTACATCGTAACGCGCGACAAAGGCCTGCTCAGGAGATCCACCGTGTGCGCGCTCGCGCCCGAGGACGCAACCGCCCTTCTGCGCGCCCGCGGCTAGCGGCCCGCCGCCTGCCCGCGGTCGAAGGCCAGCAGACGTCGGTAGCGCTCGCTCGTGCGCGCGAGCTCGTCCGGCGCGCCGTCGAGCGCGATGCGGCCGTCCTCCACGAACACGACGCGGTCCATGGCGTCCACGCCGGCCAGATGGTGGGTGATCATGATCACCGTCTTGCCCGCCAGCGCCTCGAACAGGTCGTCCAGCAGCGCGCGCTCGGTGATAGGATCGAGGCCTACCGTGGGCTCGTCCAGGATGACCACGGGCACGTCCTGCAGCAGCACGCGCGCGAGCGCGACGCGGTGGCGCTCGCCGCCCGAGAAGCGCAGGCCGGCCTCGTCCACCAGCGTGTCCAGGCCGTTCGGCAGCCGCTCGGCCATCGACCGCAGCCCCACCCTGCCCAGCGCGTCCCATACCTCGTCGTCGGTCGCGTCCTCGCGCCCGATGCGCAGGTTGTCGCGCAGCGTCATGTTGAACAGGTAGGTGCGCTGCTGGATGACCCCGATCCACTTCGCCGCCTCGTCGCCGAGGTCGGCCGTGGGCGAGCCGCCCAGCGTCACGCCGCCCGCATCGGGTCGTATGTCGCCGCGCACGAGGGACGCCAGCGTGCTCTTGCCCGCGCCGCTGCGGCCCAGCACGGCCACGCGCTGGCCCTGCGGCACCGTCAGGCTCAGGCCGCGCAGCACGTCACGCGACGTGCCGGGATAGCGGTACTCCGCCCGGTCAACCCGCACGTCGAACGGCGCCTCGGGCACGCGCGCGGACGGCTTCTCCTCGCCGGGGGTCGGCAGGTCGTTCAAACGCGCGATGGAATCGCGGTAGGCGCCGGCCTCCACCGCCGCCGACGACAAGGGCGCGAACGCGTCGATGAGCGGGAAGAAGCCCAGCACGAACGCGGCGATCCAGTTGGCCGCGTCGCCCCCTTCCCCGCCGAAGCGCCCGCCCGCCCACACCAGCAGCAGCACGGCGCAGATGCCGAACAGCGCCTGCAGCACCACGTCGCGGCGCCGACCGAAGCGCTCCATGCGCTCCTGCACGTCGCGCATCCGCAGCTCGCGCTCCTTATGGCGCGTGAGGTACTCCTCGCCGCGCCCGGCGAACACCCAGTCGGACACACCCAGCACGTTGTCGGCCAGCTCGGCGTACAGCTCGTTCTTCATCTGCTTGTGGCGCGCCTGGCGCGCGGCGTTCGCCAGCACCGACACCAGCGGCACGAGGAACACCGCCGTGCCCAGCACCAGCAGCATCGCCAGCGCGAGCCAGAGCGAGAACCAGCCCAGGCATGCCACCAGCACGACGAACAGCAGCCATGCCGTCACCGTGGGGAACACGGTGCGCAGGTACAGGTTCTGAATGTGCCCGATATCCTCGGCCAGAAGACCCAGCACGTCGCCCGTGCGGTGCGTGGCGCGGAAGAACACGGCGTCGCGCTCCAGCGCGCGGTACAGCTTCAACCGCAATCCGCTGGTCATGCGCAGCACCCAGTCGTGGCTGGTCAAGCGCTCGAGGTACTGCAGGATGGGCTTGCCCACGCCGAAGATGCGCACGAAGATGAGCGGCAGGTGCAGAAAGAGGATGGTCTCAACCACCGCCGAAGCGCTGACCAGGTAGCCTGAGGTAAACATCAGCGCCGAGGCGAACCCGAACGTCAGCAGCCCCAGGAAAAGCGCCAACGCCAACGCCTTGCGGTAACGGAAGAAGAACGGCTTCACCCAGGCGTCGCGGCGCAGCACGCTCGCGAACCCCTCCTCGCGCGGCACGGCGCCCTGCACGGCTTCGCCTTCCCTGCTCATAGCGCGCCTCCTTCCAACCGCGACGCCAAGCGCGCGTACGCGCCGTCGCGCGCGGCAAGCTCCTTCGGCGCGCCGAACTCGGCCACGCGCCCGTCCTCCATCACCAGCACGGCGTCCATGTCGTGCACCCAATGCAGCCGGTGCGTGGCGAACACCACGAGACGGCCTTCCATGAGCGGCAGCATGCGCTCCTTCAGCTCCAACTCGGTCTCGATGTCGAGGTGCGCCGTGGGTTCGTCGAACAGCAGGATGCGCCGCGAGTCGTCCAGAAGCGCGCGGGCCAGCGCGATGCGCTGCGCCTGGCCGCCCGACAGCGCGCGGGCGCCCTCGCCCACCAGCGTGTCCAGCCCGTCCGGCAGCTCGGCCACGAGATCGCCCAGCCCCACGACCTCCACCGCGCGCGCAACCTCATCGTCGTCGGCATCGGGGCGGTAGAACATGATGTTGTCGCGCAGCGTGGCGTGGAACAGGTACGGGTCCTGCGGGATGTAGAGCACCTGGCGCTGCCACGAAGGCTCGCGCAGGTCTGCCAGCTGCCGCCCTGCGGCGCGCACCGTGCCCGCGCTGGGAGCCGCGAAGCCGCCCAACAGGTTCACGAGCGTGCTCTTGCCCGAGCCGCTGGCCCCGATGACGCCGACGCGCGCGAAACCGCGCACGGCGAAGGACACGTCCGAAAGCGCCTCGTGCTCGGGATACGAGAAGCGCACGCCGTCCAGCTCGAGCGTCGAATCTTCGCTCCAGACGGGAACGTCGTGCAGCGCGGCGGCCTCGTCGCCTGCAACGTCCGACGCGCCCTCCTCCGCCGACGCGATGATGCCCTGAATGGAGGCCAGCGCGTTCTTGCCGTCGAGCGAGGCGTGGTAGTCGCTGGCGAACTCGCGGATGGGCTTGAAGTACTCCGGCACCAGCACCAGCACGAACAGCGCAGGGAAGAAGGCGATCGAACCGTCCACGAGGCGGAATCCCAACATGATGGCCACGGCCGCCAGCGACAGCGTGGAGATGAGGTCGAGCACGGAGCCCGACAACGTGGCGATGCGCAGCGTCTTAACCGTTGCCTCGCGGAAGCGCTCGCTCACCTCGAAGATGCGCTCGCCGTGGCGCTTGCCGCGGCCGAACAGCTTGAGCGTATCGATGCCGCGCATCGAGTCGATGAAGTGATTCGACAGCCGCTGGTACTCCTCGTGCTGCAGCGACGCGGCCGCCTTCGCTGTCGCGCCGATCAGCCCCATGTAGAACACGATGACCGGGTACATGACCAGCATGATGGAACCCGACACCCAATCCACCGGGAACACGCACAAAAGCACGATGAGCGGCACCACGACCACGCACACGATCTTCGGCAGGATGAGGCGCAGGTACGTCTCCACCTGGTCGATGCCCTCCAACACCATCGCAGTGACGCTGCCGGTGCCCTGAGCTTGCACGATGCGCGCACCCTGGCCGAACACCGCCTGCAGAAGCTCGCGGCGCAGTGCGTCGATGCGTGCGTAGGCGTAGCGGTCGAGATAGGAGTCCTGCGCGTAGCGCACCAGCTGGCCGCCTACGAAGCAGAGGAAGAACAGGACGATGAGCGGAGCCTGGTCGGGCAGCGGCGCGCCTTCCCATAGATGCACGATGGCGCTTGCCAACGACCATGCCTGCCCCACCACGAGCAGCGCCCGGGCCACGGCAAGGGCCACCAGCGCCGCCAGCGCGCCGCGGATGCCCTCCAGCGCGAACAAAGCCCGATCGATCATACGCACGCCCCCTTGCGTCCACTTATGCTATAGCAATAGTAACATTTCCGTGATTCATAGGAAAGGGCAGTTCACCTAAAGGAGCGCTCGCCCTCTATATCGACCAAGCAAGCGCACGCCCGCCCGTTACCTAAGCGAGCGGTTGCCGCCTCCCGTCATCTTCGTGCGCGAACAAATGTTTCACGTGAAACATTTGTTCCTTTGTCGCAAGATATTGGGGACGAGCTTATTCCTCGAAACCCCACATGCGCACCTCGGGCTCGAGATCCACGCCGGCGCTCGCCCGCACGCGCTCCTGCACATCGGCGATGAGGCGGCGCACGTCGGCCGCCGTGGCGTCGCCCGCGTTCACCACGAAACCGGTGTGCTTCTCGGACACTTGGGCACCGCCCACGCGGTACCCTCGCAACCCCGCCTCCTGCACCAGCTGCCCGACGAAGAACCCGGCAGGGCGCTTGAAGGTGCTTCCGGCGCTGGGCAGCTCGAGCGGCTGCTTCTCGGCGCGCCGGCGCGCGAGGTCGTCCATGCGCTCCCGGATGGCGCGCGGGTCGTCGGGAGCCAGGCGCAGCGTCGCTCCCAGCACCACGAAACCGGCCTCGCCCATCATCGAATGCCGATACGACCACTGCGCCCGCTCGGCGTCCACGTCCACCAGCTCGCCCTCCGGCGTGAGGCAGCGCACCGATTCGGCCACGTCCTTGAACTCGCCTCCGTAGGCGCCCGCGTTCATGATGGCCGCGCCGCCCACGGTACCCGGGATGCCGCAGGCGAACTCGTATCCCGCAAGCCCCTCCTCGCATGCGCGCCGCGCCACGTCGGCGTTCGACGCGCCCGCCTCCACATGCATCCGCTCGCCGTCAACCTCCACCTGCGACAAGCTCTCGGCGATGCGCACGACGACGCAACGAAGCCCTTCGTCCGCCACCAGCACGTCGCTGCCAAGCCCCATCACACGCACCGCAACGCCCAGGCGGCGACATGCCTCCAATACGACACGCGCCTCGCCCGCCGTGCGAGGCTCCACGAGAACGTCGGCCGGACCTCCGATACGAAACGTCGTGAGCTCCGCCATCGAAGCGTCGAAGCGAGCCGCCCCTTCGTCGAACAGCTCGGCCAGCGCGCCTTTCAGCAACACGCGATCCACTGTCTACATCCTTTCCTCGGCGCGGCTCCAAGCCGCGCTATGCGCCTCGCACCATGGTAACGCATAACGGCGCATGCAGCCCTGTCGCGCGCGCCTCATCCCGACGGTTTCCCGGCGCGACGGCATGCCGAGCGCCATCGCCGAAGGAAAGAAGCGAGGCGTCAGGAAGCCAGCGACCACCCCGAAGCTTCGGTCTGCAGCTCCACCATGCGCCGGTACAGCCCTCCCTCGCGCGCCATGAGCTCGGCGGGCGCGCCCTGCTCGGCGACGCGGCCCTCTTTGAGTACCACGATCTTGTCGGCGTTGGCCACGGTACGCATGCGGTGCGCGATGACCAGCACGGTCTTGCCGGCCAGCAGCCTGGACAGCGCCTGCTGCACCTGCGTCTCGTTCTCCACGTCGAGCGAGGCCGTGGCCTCGTCGAGCAGCACCACCGGCGCGTCCTTCAGGATGGCGCGCGCGATGGAGATGCGCTGCCGCTCCCCTCCCGACAGCCGCCCGCCGTTCTCGCCGATCATCATGTCGTAGCCCTGCGGCATGCGGCTCACGAACTCGTCGCACATCGCCGCCCGCGCCGCCGCCAGCACCTCCTCGTCGGTTGCGCCGACCCGCCCCAGGCGGATGTTGCCCATCACCGTGTCGTCGAACAGCACCACGTCCTGGAACACCTCGGCGTAGTCGGCCAGCAGCGTCTCGGGGTCCACGTCGGCCACGTTCACGCCGCCCACGCGCACCGACCCCGCGTCGGCGTCCCAGAAGCGCGCCGCCAGCTTCGCCACCGTGGACTTGCCCGACCCGGACGGGCCCACGAGCGCCGTCACCTCGCCCTCGCGGGCGGTGAACGACACGTCCCTCAGCACCTGCTCGCCGTCGCCGTACGAGAACGACACGTCCTCGAACACCACGTCGTGGCCTCGCGGCGCGAAGTCGGTGGAGCCCTCCATGGGCTTCTCGGCGGCCAGCTCCTGCGTGCGCCTGATGGACAGCCGCATGCTCAGCAGCTCGCCGATGGACTGCAGGATGAGGTTCACCGGATCGTACACGCGCGTGACCACGAGCAGGAAGGCGAAGTAGGTCATGAAGTCCGTCTGCCCGGACACGAGCAGCGTCGCGCCCACGAAGACGGTGGTGCCGATGCCCAGCTTGAGGAACGCCTGCGCCGAGGTGACGAACACGCCGGTGGTCAGCTCGGACGCCACCTGCCTGCGCTCGAACGCGTCGAGCTTGGCCGCGAGCGCGTCCAGATGCGCCGCCGAGCGGTTCGTGGCGCGGATCTCCTGCGCGCACTCCAGGAACTCCTGCACGCCGTCGGCCACCTCGAGGCGCGCGTCCTCCATCGCCTGCGCCTTGCGCTGCTGGTGCTTCCCGGTGAGCGCCATCACGAGCAGCGCCGCGGGCACCACCCAGAACGCCGCGAGCGCCAGACGCCAGTCGTAGAAGAAGATGCCGACGATGACGATGGCCGTGGACAGGCCCGTGCCGAACAGCTGCGGCATGACGTGCATGAACATGCGCTCCTGGTCGGAGCAGTCCTTCATGATGGCGTTCGTGAGGTCGGACAGGTCGCGCCGCCCGAAGAACGACAGCGGCAGCCGGCGCAGGTGCTCGGCCAGGTCGGTGCGCTTGCGGGCGCTCTCCTCGTACACCTTGTGGTACGTGTTCGCGTACTCGGCCCACTGGGTGAGGACCATGAGCGCGAGGATGCCGACGCACCCCGCGAGGTACGGCGCCAGCGCGGGCAGCGGGGCCCCCGCCACGAGGTGGTCCATGAAGTCGCTCACCAGCAGGAACAGGATGCCGATCGGGGCCATGAGCACGAGGTTCGCCAGCGTGCAGAAGAACACGCCGCGCCTGAAGTTCTTCGCGCCCACGTCGGTGAGGCCCAGGGAATCACGCAGCATAGCCGCCCTCCTTTCCGATGCGCCATTGCGCCGAGGTTCGATAGTCGGCCCACATGCGCGCGTACAAGCCGCCCGCCTCCACCAGCTCGGCGTGGGTCCCCTGCTCCGCGAGGCGGCCGCCGTCCAGCACGTAGATGGCGTCGGCGCCGGCCACGGTGGACAGCCGGTGCGCGATCATGAGCACGGTCTTGCCCGCGCACAGCACCCCCAGCGCGCGCTGGATGAGCGCCTCGTTCTCGGGGTCGGCGAAGGCCGTGGCCTCGTCGAGCACCACGATGGGCGCGTCCTTCAGGATGGCGCGCGCGAGCGCGATGCGCTGGCACTCGCCGCCCGAGAGGTACACGCCGCGGGCGCCCACCACGGTGTCGAGCCCCTGCGGCAGCTTCGCCACGATGTCGTCGCACTGCGCCGCGTGCGCGGCCGCCTCCACCTCCTCGCGCGTCGCCTCCGGCCGCGCGGCGCGGATGTTGTCCAGCAGGCTCTGCTTGAACAGCTTGTCGTTCTGGAACACGAAGGCCACGCGCTCCATGAGCTCGGCCTGCGGGATGGACCGCACGTCGACGCCGCCCACGAGCACCCGCCCCGCGCTCGCGTCCCAGAAGCGCGGCACGAGCGAGGCCGCGGTGGTCTTGCCGCCGCCCGAGGGCCCCACGAGCGCCACCGTGGCGCCCGAGGGCACGTGCAGCACGACGTCCTCGAGCGCGGGCGCGTCGGCGCCCGGATAGGAGAACGTGACGTGGTCGAAGTCGATGGCGTCGTCGGCGGGCGCCTCGGCCCGGGCCGGGTCCACCTCGGCCATGAGCGGCGCCGACAGGATGCCGTCGATGCGGCTCACCGCGTCCTGCGCCTCGGTCACCGCCTGCGACGAGTACATGATCTTGCTCATCATCATGGTGGTGAGCGCCGAGAAGATGACGTAGAACAGGAAGTTCGTGAGGAACGCGCCGAAGTCGCCCGCCGCGCCCGCCAGCAGGATGCCCGCCGGCACGAGCACGAAGAACGTCGCGTTGATGGCCACGAGCTGCGCCACCTGCGGGCCCTCGCACAGCTTCACGTAGGCGGTGGCGAAGTCGCAGTAGGCCACGATGGACTCCCGGAACGCCCTGAACGAGTGGACGGTCTGCTGGAACACCTTCACCACGGGGATGCCGCGCACGTACTCCACGGCGGCCTTGTTCATCTTGTCGAGCGCGTTCTGGTAGTTCACCATGAACTGCATGGCGTTGGAGTTGCCCTCGCCGTCCTTGCCGCCCAGGCCGCCGCCCATCATGAGGAACATGCAGAAGGCGGAGGCGAGCACGGGGATGAGGCACACGAGGCCCATGACCCAGTCGAACACGAACATGACGACGAGGTAGGCCACGGGCGTGACCAGCGCGCCCACGAAATCGGGGATGCGGTGCGCCAGCACGCCCTCGGTGAGCCCCGTGGACCCTTCGATGACGCGGCGCAGCTCGCCGGTGGAGCGGACGGAGAAGTAGCCGAGCGGCACCTTCGCGAGGTGCTCGAGCGCCGCCTTGCGCATGTTCGTCGCCGTGCGGAACGCGGCGAGGTGCGTGCACATGAGCGCGGCGAAGTACACGACGAGGCCCGCGAGCGCGAAGGCCAGCGCCCAGGCGCCGTACACCGGGGCCTGCCGCGCCTCGCCCCACGCCGGGGCGACGGCCACGAGGTCGCGCACGACGAACCACACGCACACGAGCATCGCGATGGCCAGCACGGCGTTGAGCGCCGAGAGCGCGCAGCCCGCGATGGTCAAGCGCTTGTGGGGCCCGGCGAACTCCAGCAGCCGCACGATGGGATTCTGCGGTCTTGACACGATTCGTTCCTTTCCTTGCCGTAACGTGCTTATTGTTAGCCTAAGAGAACATAATAGCGATCCCGCCGAAATCCGCTGCACGTCGATGCCGATTGGACGATGCCGCCGAAAAAGAGAACGGCTCCCCCGAAAGGGAGCCGTTCGTTCGGCGCCTCGTCGGCCGAAGGGCGCGGCGCTCAGGCCGAGATCTTGGCGAAGTGCTTCTTGAACAGCTTCGAGCCGATCCAGCCGCCCACGAAGGGGCACACCGCGGTCGCGGCCAGCGCCACCAGCGCGAGCGGGCCGTGGATGAAGTCGACGAGCCCCTGGCCGTACTCGGCGCTCATGCCGGAATCGACCACGATCTGCACGTAGGCGTCGCCCGCTAGGAAGATCATCGACTCCTGGCCCACCCAGAAGCACAGCGTCCACACCGCGAACGCCGCCAGGCAGCGCAGCGTGGTGCGCTTGCTGCCGGCCCCCGCCACGAGCTCGGCCAGCAGGCCGCCCGCCACGATGCCCACCGGGCCGGTCCACAGCATGCCCAGCAGCAGCGCCACCACCGCGACGATCGCGGACATGATGGCGAACGCGCCGCGCTTGGGCACCTTCGCGGCCACGTACATCCACACGATGCCGCCGATGAGCGAGCCGCACGCGTGCGTGAACCAGAACAGGTTCGCGTTCATGCCCAGCACCATCGCGAACACCATGAACACGAGGAACAGGAGCACCCCGAAGATGGCCAGCGTGATGTAGTCCTTCCCCACCAGCTTGCCCTTCGCGTTCGCGCCGCCCGAAGAGGCGGCAACCGTCGTCGTTGCCATAAGCGTATCTCCTTCTCTTGAAATGGTCGATGCCTTCGGTCAGATTCGGTCAGAGCGGGCGCGCCCGCCCGTCGATGCCGATCGCGCGCCGGATGCGCCCGAGGGCCTCGCCGCGCACGGGCAGCACGTCGGACACGACGCCGTCCTCGAGCACGGCCACCTGGTCGCAGGCGGCGCAGACGAACTCGTAGTCGTGGGTGACCACGACGATGCACGCTCCCGCGTCGCGCGCCCGGCGCACCTCGTCGGCCACGCGCCCCATGGTGCCGAAGTCGAGCCCGCTCGTGGGCTCGTCGAGCACGAGCACGCGGGCGCCCTGCAGGATGCCGACGGCGATGGCCAGCCGCTGGCGCTGCCCTCCCGAGAGCGAGAGCGGGTGGCGCTCGGCGATGTCCTCGAGGCCGAAGCGCGCGAGCGCGCGGTCCGCCTGCCCGTCCGCCCCGTCGGGCGCGGGCCGCAGCCCGCCGTGCGTGAGCGCGCCCAGCAGCTCGCCGCGCACGGTGTCGCTGAACAGCTGGTAGCCGGTCTCCTGCATCACGAGGTAGGCGTGCTCGGGCCGGTCGCGGCGGCGCGGCTCCTCGCCGCGGAAGCGGACGCTGCCCGCGCGCTCCCGGTGCAGCCCCACCAGGCAGCGCGACAGCGTGGTCTTGCCCGCGCCGTTCCTGCCCACGAGCGCCGTCACCGTCCCGGCGTCCAGCCGCAGGCCCGCCCCGCGCAGCACGGGCGCGTCGCGGCCGTAGCCCGCCTCGAGGCCGGCCGCGTCGAGCGCGGGGGCCTCGTCGGCGGCGCGCGCGCCCGACGCGGCGGAGCCGTCGCCGCGGCGCGCCGGCGACACGCGCGCCAGGTCCCAGGCGCGCAGGCCCAGCCGCGCGCGCTCGTCCTCGCCGATCCGCGCGAAGGCGGCGGCGTCCGCGTCGCGCACGACGCGCCCGCCCCGCATCACCACCACCCGGTCGGCGATGCCCGCGAGCCACCACAGCCGGTGCTCGGCCACGAGCACGGTCTTGCCCGCGGCCTTGAGCCGCGCGACCGCCTCGGCCAGCTGGAGCATGGCGCCCACGTCGAGCGACGCCGTGGGCTCGTCCAGCACGAAGACGTCGGGGCCCATCGCGCACACCGAGGCGATGGCCACCATCTGGCGCTGGCCGCCCGAGAGCGCGCGGATGTCGCGGTCGCGCAGGTGCTCGATGCCCAGCAGGGCGAAGGCGCCGTCCACGCGCCGGTGCATCTCGGCGCGCGAGAGCCCGAGGTTCTCGCAGCCGAACGCCACCTCCGAGGTGGTGTCCAGGTTGAAGAACTGGCTGCGGGGGTTCTGGAACACCGAGCCCACGCGCCGGCACAGCGCGTCCATCTCCCACGACCCCGCGTCCTTGCCGGCGATGCGCACCGACCCCGCGAGCTCCCCGTCGTAGGAGACGGGGATCAGCCCGTTCGCCAGGCGCGTGAGCGTGGTCTTGCCGCAGCCGGAGCCGCCGGTGAGCACCACGCACTGCCCTGCGGGCACGCTCAGGGACACGTCGGCGAGGGCGGGCTCGCGGGCGCCGGCGTAGGTGAAGCCCGCCCGGTCGAACGAAAGCGCCGCGTCGGCCTGCGCGCTCACGCGATCACCCCCAGCTTGATGAGCGCCACGCACGCGACCACGGCGCCGAACAGGGCGGCGAACAGGGCGTCCGCCGGCCCGAAGCGCAGCTCGTAGTAGGACGTGCGCGCCGCCGCGGAGTCGATGCCGCGCACGATGGCCGCGTTCGACAGCTCGTCGGCCACGATGGCCAGCCGGCTCATCACGGGCACCATGAGGTTCTCCGCCGTCAGCGCCGGATGCCGCAGCACCGTCGCGGGCGACAGCGCCATGCCGCGCACCTTCATGGCCTCGGCCACCGACGAGAACTCCTTGCCCATCGTGGGGAAGAACCTGAGCGCCACGCACAGCGCCACCACGCCGCCGCGCGGCACGTGCGCGCGCTGCAGCGCCGAGGCCATCTCGCCCACGCGCGTGGTGGCGATCATGTTCGACGCGAACATCCCCACGCAGAACACGCGGCGGAACACGACGATCATCGCGGCGAACGACGCGGTCACCTCGTTCGGAAAGGCGGCGACGGCCATGCTGGCCCCGAAGACGGCCGCGTAGGCCGCCAGCCAGCGCAGCGCCGCCGACGCGCGGCCGCACCAGATCATCGTCGCGGCGCACAGCGCCACGGCCGCCACCTCGGTCCACGGCTTCGTCGGCGCGAACGCGATGAGGTTCAGCATGAGCAGGACGGCGAGCGACGTGCGCGGGTCGAGCCGGCGGCGCGCGCCCGCCCGCCGCGCGCTCGCCGCCGCGCAGGCCGGGGCTGCCGAGGCTGCCGGGGCGCCCGCAGCGGCGCCCTCGGCGGACCAAAGGGTTGCGGAGGGCGCGAAGTCTGGTATATCCTTGAAGTTAGCCATGACTAATAATCTAGCGATGCAACGAAAAGGAGCGGCGTGCAATGAGCGATCGCGATGATTCAGCCGAAATTCTAGACGATGACGCCGAAATGAGGTGCGCGGCGGCGGGATCGGGCTCGCGCGCCCTCGTCGAGTCGAACCTGATCGGCGTCGGGGGCGACCCCGCGGCGCGCTCGCGGGCGGCCTACCTGGCGCAACGCACCTCGCTGGCGGACGGCTTGGGGTCGAACGGCCCGTTCACCGTCCACGACATCTACGAGACGCAGATCGCCTCCATGCACGGCGTGCGCGTGGAGGCCGCCGAGCGCGGGCGCGTGGGCATGCTCTGGGAGATCGACGAGCGCTACGGCCAGGGAACCTACTGGTACTACCCGCTGGGCGACGACCTGTCCGTGGCGATCTTCGACCTGCAGTTCAACCGGGAGGTAGGCTTCACCTGCCAGACGCCCGACCTGTTCTGCTTCGGGTCGTACGGCCGCAACATGGTGCCCTACTTCGGCATCACCGACGACCCCGCCGACCGGACGCTGCTGGGCTACGCGTGGAAGTCGCAGCCCTACGGGCAGGTGACGAAGGCCGACGAGCGCCTCGACGTGACGAGCATCTGCATGCTGCCGAAGGGCCTGCAGCGCCTGAGCCTGGCGTGCCACTGCGACCCGCTCGTGCTCTCCCGCGCCATCGCCTCGCTCGACGGCATGCAGGATGTGCCCGGCCTCAACATGGTGTTCGACGAGATGAAGCGGGCGCGGCCCTCGTCCATCACCGCGCCGGCCTACTACGAGGCGAAGGTCACCGAGGCCGCGGCGATGCTGCTGGACTGGTCGCTGGCCAACGCGCGCGGGGCGGCGAGCGCCATCCGCGCGGCCGACCGCAGCGCGCTCAACCTGACGCGGGCCCACATCCGCGAGCACCTGGACCGCGCCGTGCCCTCAAGCGAGCTGTGCCGCATCGCCTGCATGAGCGCGAGCAAGCTGACGAGGCTGTTCAAGCAGGCCGAGGGCATGACGCCGCAGGAGTACGCGCGCACCCTGCGCATGGAGCGCGCCTGCGAGCTCCTGGGCGACACCGACCTCAGCATGGCCGAGATCGCCGCCCGGCTGGGCTTCGCGCGCCAGGGCAGCTTCTCGGAGGCCTTCAAGGAGCGCTTCGGCGCCACCCCGCAGGAGTTCCGCGCGCTGCGGGCCGCCCGCAGGAGCGCCCGCTAGCGCCCGGCCCTCGCACGCTGTCTCTCTTCGCACATGTGCCGATCAGCGCGCGGCATCGGGTACCCTGCACGTTTCACGCGCTTTCCCATCACGCCGGCGCCCTCCTCAGCCGCGTCGTGCCAGATCCTGCGACGTCCGCTCGCCCAAATCGATGAGCTCCTGGCGGCCGTGCGTTCCCGTCTTGACGTAGATGCGCCGCAGGTGCGTGTCCACCGTGCTCTTCGAGATGAAGAACTCCGCGGCGATGCGCTCCCCCGTGCGCCCCTTGAGCGCCAACGGAAGGATCTCGGCTTCGCGCTTCGACAACCCGTGCTCCGAGGCGATGAGACGGCATGCGTCGTCGAAGCGGTCGGCATCGCGCACGATGACCGACAGGGCGCGGAAATCCCGCTCGGTGAACAGGAAGAGGTACGCGTACAACGCGGCCAGGCCCGCGAACGCGGCGACGGCGTAGGGCACCTGCCCGGCCGGCTCCAAAAGCTCGATGCCGTTGCCGCAGGCGATGCCCGCCAGCTCGCCCGCGTACAGCGCGGCGAACCCGCGCGCGAACGAAACGGCGGCATCCTGCCCCGTGATCTTCGCCATGACGAGGAACAGCGACACCAGCACGAAGGTGAGCCCCAGATAGCCCGCCAGCACGATGGCCTCGCCCGGAACGCCGAACGAGCCCAACACGGGCACGAACAGAAAACCCGCCATCATCACCAGAACGGCCAACCGGTACACCCCGTCGAGCGGCCCGTCCACGGCGCCGCCCGTCTTGCCCGCCGGATCCCCTGCCTTGCCGAGGCTCACGCCCAGAAGCTGCAGCGATGCGATGCAGAACAGCACGAGCAGCAGCAAGCTGGCCAGCACCGTGGGCGTGGAAGCCATGCCGGGATCGGAGCCGAACGTCTCCATGAAGCCTGCGGCCAGGCCGAACAACACGGTACCGGCGATGATCTTCTTCGAAAGCCGCGCCGTCTCGTCACGCTGCTCCTTCGTCGCCAAGAGGTCGCCGAAGGACAAGGAGCCTCCCTGGGACGTCCCCTCGCTTGCGGCGGCGCGCGTCGGCAGCAGCCCGCGCAGCGCGAAAGCGCTTCCCAGCGGAAGCAGCTTGAGGGCGAACGCCGCCTGGGGCGCGGCGATCGCGACCGCGAGCAGGCAGACGCCTGCCGCGACGGCCGCGGACAAGAACACCTGCGGCACCGAATCGCCCACCGGCCGGCGCCCGAGCGCCCGGCCCCATGCGGCCAACATGAAACCCGCCGGCAGGCCGACGAGCAAGCTCTCCAGCACGATGCCGTGGTCGCCCCCTCCGGCGATGGCGGGCATGAGCGAGCCCAGCACCAGCAGCCCGGCGTAGCACCACACGAGCGGCCGAGACAGCAGCGCATCGCGCGCACGCGGCGAAGCCATCCGCAGCAGCGCGAACGCGATCAGCATGCACGCGAGCGTGCCCCATAGGTCGGCGCGCTCGAAGGCGAACGGGCCGTCCCCGAACGCGCGGTTCTCTCCAAGGTAGAACAACGAGAACACGAACCCCTCGTTGCAGGCGAAACCGCCGATCACCCGCAAGGCCGCCGTTCTGCCTTCCTTATCGGCGCGCAAGCCGAGATGCACGTGCTCCCCTTTCTCCGTCAGGCCTTACAGCTCCATCATAACGGAGATGCCGTGTCGCTTCGCGCCTGCCGCCCGCCCTCCTCAAAATGCGCAACCGCCCGCGGCACGGATGCCGCGGGCGGTTGCTGGGCGCGAGGGAGGGAGGGTTCGCGCCTCGGTAAGGGAAGGATAGGTTGGTTTATGCGACCTTGTCGACCTTGTCGGCCTTCTTGGCCACCTTGACGGTCTTCTTGGGGGCGGCAGCGGGAGCAGCTTCCTCCACGATTTCCTCAACCGCCTCTTCCTCGTCGTCGGCTTCCACCAGCTTCTCACCGCCGCCGAGGCCTTCGCGCAGGCTCTTCACGGTCTTGCCCACCGACGCGCCGAGCTTCGGGAGGTTCTTGGGGCCGAAGATGAGCAGTATGACGGCGAGGATGATAAGGAGCTCGGGTACCCCCATGCCTAAGATTTTCATGTGCGCCTCCTACAGCGTATCGGTGGCACGCGTCTCGCCTGTGAGCCGCCGCCGGTTTCAACGAGGCACATCATGCCCCAGAACCGGCGGCGCGCCTATCGTGCAGACGCATGATTTTATGCGCATAGAAGCACGAATCCGTGTCATGCAAACGGCGTACGGGATGCGTCCTGCCTGCTCACAGCTCCTCTGCCACGACACGCCCTGCTAGCCAGCCCATGACGCTGGCCATCATGAGCCCGCGCGTCCATCCGCTGGAATCGCCGAGGCACATAAGGTCGCATACGCTCGTCAGGAAGCGTTCGTCCATCTTGACGCGGTTGCTGTAGAACTTGAGCTCGGGAGAGTACAGAAGCGTCTCCTGCGCTGCGAACCCCGGCACCACCTCGTCGACGGCCAGCATGAAATTGAGGATGTTGGTCATGGCGCGGTACGGCATGGCCGCCGTGATGTCGCCCGTCACCGCATCGTCCAGCGTGGGTGCCACGTTCGAGCGCACGAGCTCCTTCTCCCACGTGCGCTTGCCGTCGAAGATATCGCCCAAGCGCTGCACGAGGATGCGTCCGTCGCCCAACATGTTCGTGAGCTCGCCCACCTTCTGGGCATAGGCGATGGGCTGGTCGAAGGGGTGCGAGAAATTCTGCGAGCACAGTATGGCGAGGTTCGTGTTCGGCGACTTGCGCTCCTTGTAGGAATGGCCGTTCACCACGGCGAGACCGCCGTCGTAGTTCTCCTGGCTGACGAAGCCGCCGGGGTTCTGGCAGAACGTCCGCACCTTGTTCTTGAACGGGCGCGGATAACCGATGAGCTTGCTCTCGTACAGCACGTCGTTCACCGTCTCCATAACCTCGTTTCGCACTTCCACGCGCACGCCGATGTCCACAGGACCGGGTGCGTGCGCTATCGCATGCTCGCGGCACATGCGCTCGAGCCAGTCGGCGCCGCGCCGGCCCGTGGCCACCACGGTACGCCGAGCGCGGATCTCGCACGCGCCGTCCGGGCCGGCGACGGCCACGCCTCGGCACCGCTCTCCCTCGATGAGCACCTGGGTGCATTCCGTGCGGAAGAGCAGGTCCACGCCCGCCTCGCGCAGGTGGCGCTCGATACGCGCGTACAGATCGCGGGCGCGCTCGGTGCCGAGATGGCGCAGCGGGCAATCTACCAGCTTGAGACCCGCTTTGATAGCGCGGCGGCGGATCTCGTCCACCTCCGGTTTGCGTTCTGCGCCCTCCACGCGCACGTCGGCGCCGAAGCCCAGGTACACGCCGTCCACTTCCCCGATGGCGTCCTGCGCCTCATCACGCCCGATGAGGTCGGGCAGGTCGCCGCCTACGTCGGCCGACAGCGACAGCTTTCCGTCCGAGAACGCTCCCGCGCCCGAGAACCCCGTCGTGATACGGCAGGGTTCGCAGTTCGCGCATGGCGCGCCCGCCTGCTTCGGGCATACGCGATCCTCCACCGCCAAGCCTTTGTCCACCATGACGATGCGCCCCGTGAAGCCCCGCTCCAAAAGGGAGAGCGCGCAGAAAATACCGGCGGGGCCCGCCCCCACGATGACCACGTCGGTGTCGATGGTTCGCATAAGCACGCTCCTGTTCCCGCGCCGTTCCGACGGCGCGATTCGTGTTCTGCATCATTGTACCCCTCCTGCCGTAGGCTCGTCCGGGATCCGGCGACGGGAGAGGAACAGCCGATCGGAGCGGATGCTTCGCATGAGGAGCTCCGACGCGGAACGCGGCCTGCCCGCCAAGTTCCTGTGAAGGATTCTTGAACCTCGTGTGACGGTTCGCCGGACATTCATAAGGTCGCGAACTGCGACGTTGCCGTTTTGTTACCCTTCCTCTTCGCGCCCGCAACCATACCACGCCAACGAACCCGACGCGGACGCAGGAAGGATGCCTCAATGGTATCGCACCCCTCCCGTCGCGCGCTCGCGTTCGGCGCGGCGGTCTCCCTCGGCATCGCGTGCATCGCACCCTCGCAAGCTGCGTTCGCCGTCGAAAAAGCTCCCGCGATCCCCCTCGTCCGGCCCGCCGTCCTCTCCGCAGCCGTCACGCTGCCGGGCGCTGCCGCCGAAGAAGCCGTCGCCGACCTCGAGCAGGTGCGCGCTCTCGCGGCGCAGCGAGCAGCCGAGCAGGCCGCCGAGCAGTGCGACAAGCGCCTCGACTACGACCCCGCCCTCATCGCCGCCATCGGCAACCAGTCGACGGGCGGCCACACCATCTGCTGCCCCGCCTATGCGTGCGCCTACGGCGACGCGATCCTCACCGGCCAGGCCAACGACCACGGCGCGTACGGCTGCGGCTGCTGCACGTGGCCCGGCTGGGGCGGCGGCAATTCGTCGTTCCGCTCGCTCGGCTCCGACGAGGCTTTGCTGCGCGAGGCCTACGACGAGATCGCGGCCGGACGGCCCACGGTCGTCCACGTGGCGGGCCCTTACGGCGAGCACTGGATCTGCCTCATGGGCTACCAGGGCGTGGAGGATCCCGATGCGCTCTCGCTCGACAACTTCATCGCACTCGATCCGGCGAACGGCCTGGAGGTCACGGCATCCTATCGGTACGCGCCCTACGGCGACGCCTGCGAGCACGTGAGCGACCTCCGCTAACGCCGCACCTATCCTCAGAACAGGCGAGGCGGCGCTTCGGGCAGCTTGGCCGAGGCGCATTCCTCCACTGTATCGTCGGGAGCCAGCTCGTCGCAGAGCATCGGCGAAGCCGGATCGTAGCGCCGCAAGCGCCAGGGATCGGCCGCCCCGCACGGCGCGGCCGACGTCCCCGGATTGGCGTAGCAGTACACGCAGCCGTTCGCGCACGTGTCGTACGTGCCGATGTCCACACTCGGCGAGCAACGGCAGGCTCCCCTCCGAGCGCCGCCCGGAGCGCGTTTTGCCCGTACGCCTGCAACGCGCTCCACGACAGCGGCATCGATGCACCCTGCTCGAGCCAGCCCCGCATCGTCGAGCGCCCCGTCACCGCAACCGCCCACCTCGATGCCGTGCGCGGCGCCCAGTTCGGCCAGCCGCAGCGCAAGCGCGGCCTTCGCCTCTTCCGGCACTCCGACGAACCCGAGCGCCGCCATGCGACCGGCGATCTTCGGATACATGTCGAGGAAGCTGATGCGGCAGGTGCGCGTGCTGCCTTCCAACCGCGCCGCGAACGCCTCGAACCACTGCATATGGTGCGCGATGTCGTAGGCGCCCCCCAACAGGATAGGGCTGTAGCGCCACACCACGCGATCGGGCCCCAGAGCGTCCGCAAGCGAGCGGAACGTTTCCAGCAGCCGCGCCTTGCGGGGCAGGCCCGCCTCCACGTCGGCACCGTAGGCGTTGAGCGTGAACTGCACGAAATAGGGCGATGGGCAGACGCGATCCAGCTCGGTTTTGCGCGCGAGCAGCACGGAAGGATCCTTCGTCCAGAACGCGACGCAATCCACCGTGTCCGGAGACAGGATCACACGGCTCACCCGAGTGCGCACCGCCGGGTTGCGCACGAGCGCGAAGCCCTCTTCGAACCGTCCGAGCAGCCAGTCGAAATGAAACCGCGGGATGTCGGTTCGTCTCGATGCGCTGACGATCACAGCTCTTCGATGACCTTCGCCGACACAACGTTGCTGGGGGATATGAGGATGGTGCCGACCTTGCCCGCCTCGGGAGCGTCCACGTAGAAGGTGCCGTCGATGGTTTCGCCCATCACGAACAGGTCCTCGTCTTGAGTCGAGATCACGATGTCGATGCCGGAGGCGTCGTCGACGTAGGCTTTGTCGGGCGTTATGGCCACGATGAAGTCCACCTTGTACTTGACGAAGTACGCCACCTGCTTCTCGATGGCGCGCACCGTGGTGGGGGCGGTCACGCTGAACACGCCGAAGCGATGACCGCCCTTCTTGAGGATGATGCCTTCGCCGTACTGCCCGAGATCGGTCGTGTCCAAGGAGAACACGGTGGCCTTCTTGTCCTCGTAGCTTTTCTGAGCCTCCGCCACCGTCACGGTCGGCTTGGACTTCGCGCTCGTCCCGTTCGAGCGCGCTCCCGCCGCCGCGCTCGCATCCGGTTCCGCTTCGACCGCCGACGAAGCAGCATCCTTTTCGGGAAGCTCCCGCTCGTCCGCTTCCCGTCCGGATTCCTCGCGCTCGGATGGCTTCCCTTCGTCGTCATCGGCGGCAGGATCGAGCTCGTGCGACTCCTTCTCGTCCGAAGAAGCCGAGCCAGCAGCCCCCTTCGCGGCTTTTTCCTCCTTCGCCGCTTCCGCCGCCTTCTCGGCTGCCGTCTGCGGCACGGCGGTACCCTCGTACACGATGGCGGTATAGCCGTCCATACTGCCGAACGTGTCGTCGATGTTCGACGCGGCAACATTCCAGGAATGCCCGGCGACCAGGTACCATCCTAAGCCCAGAAGGCTCAGCACGATGAGGGCGGCGAACACCGCCAATGCTATTTTCTCGCGCGATTTGACCGACATAGTGCTCCGTATTATACCCTGTGGCGAGCGGGCGTCCGCCGAAGCGCGCGAGCGACAGAATTTCGACAGGAAGCTGAACGGCACCGCGCCCGAACGGCGCGTTCCCGACAACGACGCCCCTTTCCGGTCGCCAGAATCTCGGAAGAAGCTCGCCTGGCTACACGAACCGCTCGTAAGCGATGCGCTCGGGCGTCCCCCCTTCGGCATGGGCGATGTAGATGATGCCGCACTGCTCATAGCCGGCTTTCGCCAGCAGCTTCCTCATAGGCGCGTTGCCGGGGTGCGTGTCGATGCGGACGCTGGCGCTTCCGTTCGCGCGCGCCAGCTCTTCGGCGCGAGCCAGCAGAAACGTCGCGGCGCCGCGATTCTTCCCGTCGGAAGCCACGGCCACTCGGTGCACCACGCCGTAGCACGGACGCTCGGACGTGCAGGAAGTGAGCCACGAGCCCTCTTCGATGCGATCGTAGTCGCGCTCGCCCGAGAAGCCGATCATAGCGGTGGCAACGATGCGGTCGTCGGCCTCCACCACGTAGGAGTCGCCGCGAGCCGTATCGTCCTCGATGACGGCGCGATGCGGGTAGCCGCCCTGCCATTGGTCGATGCCGAGCGCTGCGAGCGAGGCGCGGCCGTCGGCGAGGATGCTCATGATGCGATCGATGTCGCATGCGCAGGTTCTGCGAAATTGCACAGGAGGTTCTCTTTCTTCTTTGGATACGTTCGCTAAACAGAGGTTGGGTTGGAGCGGCGAAGCCGAAAGGCTACAAGACGCGTTCGAACACGGCTCGGTGTTTGACGCGGCCGAAGCGGGAGCGGATCTCCACGTTGCCGCAGAACTGATAGCCGTACGACAGCAGCAGCTCGCGCATGGGGACGTTGTCCTCGTAGATGTCGCAGCAGATGCTGACCTTCCCGTCGCCCTTGGCGATGCGCTCGGCGGTTCCCAGGATGTAACCGCCCACGCCGCGTCTTCGCGCATCGGCCGCCACGGTCACCCAATGCAGCGCCGAGTAGGCGGGGTTGTCGGGCGAGGAGGGCTCCGTGGCCCACTTCGCACCCGTCATGTGCGCATAGGCGGGATCGCCTTGAGGATTGAGCGCGAACATGCCGATGATGCGGCCTTCGTCGGCCGAGGAGCCATCCGCCCTCGAATCGCTCGAGGACGCAACCACGACATAGGTCTTCCCCGCGTCGATGGAACGCATGAGACGGCGCGCGGACGGGTACTTCTTGAGACCTTCCCTTATGCCGAGCGAGGCCATGGCGCGATGACCGTCCTCCAGCAACGCCTTCGCGCGTTCGAAGTCGTCGCGCGTGGCACGGCGCGCCTTGTAGTAGCCCAGCTCGGTGGCGCGCCCTTGGAACGGCGGAAGGTCGTATGCCGCCCCGTCGTACGAGGCCGCGCCGCCGGAGCCCTCTTCGCGCTCGGTGACGAGGAACACCATGCCGATGATCATGGCGCAACCGACGACGTCGACGACGCCCACCGGCGTGCCCAGCCACACCGCCGAAATGACCGTGGCCGACACCGGCTCGACGCAGCCGACGAGACCCGCGCGCACAGGGCCGGCGTCGGTGATGCCCTGGAGGTAGAACAGGTAGGCGGCGAACGTGCCCACGATGATCATGGCGAACATAACCCCGGCGAGCTCGGGCGAAACCTCGACGGGGATGGTCCAGGGCTGCACGGCGACGGTGGCCACCGCGCCGCCGATGAGCATGGCGAGGCCCGTCACGATGAAGCTGCCCCACTTCTCCAGCACCTTGCCGGGAAGCAGCGTGTAGAACGCCAACGCGAACGCCGAGATGATGCCCCAGAACAGGCCTTCCGCAGGAATGGCCAACGAACCGAGGTTGCCCTTCGTGGCGATGAGGACGGTGCCGCCGATGGCGAGCACGAGGCCGGCGGCCTCGCGGATGCGCGGCAGGCGCCGCATGCGCAGGCACACGTACACCATGATGACGATGAGGCCGAGGCGCTCCAGCACGGTGCCGGTGCCCGCGTTCGTGTAGGAGATGGCCGACAGGTAGCTCACCTGGGTCAGAAGCACGCCCAGCAAGGCGAACGCCGCGATGCGCCCGAGCGAGCGCACGTCGCGCAGAGCGGCCAGCAGGTTGCGCGGCTCCCGCACGCCGCACACCACGAGGAAGATGACCGCGGCCAGCAGCAGGCGCACGCAGGTGATCCAGGAAACGGGAACGCCGAAACCGCTGGTCATGAGCTGAGCGCACGTGCCCGAGAAGCCCCAGCAGATGCCGCCGAGAGCCGCGAAGACGATGCCGCGGACCACGTGGTTGCCCGATGCGGCGGTACCGCCGCCCTGCCCGGAGCCCGATGCGACCGTCTGACCCACGTTTCCTCCTCTCATCGATCCTGCGCCTCGCGCGGCAGCAAGCCTCTCGGCCGGCGCCACGTTGCATCAGCGCATTGTCGCATGTATGGGCAGCGCGGTAAAGATGTTTTGCAAGAGTTTTGCCCCAGTTTTGGACAGGCGAGCAAAACACCATGTCAAGGGGTGAATACCCCCTCCGTCAACGCAACATTCTCTCGTAGCCCACGCGATGTTTCACACGCCCGAACACGTCTTTGATCGTGATGGTTCCGCAGCGTTCGTACCCGTGCTTCTCAAGCAGGTTCTGCATGGGCCCGTTCAGCTCGTAGACGTCGGCGCGAATGCTGGACCGGCCGCCCGCACGGGCGATCTGGTCGGCCTTGTCGAGGATGAACATGCCGACGCCGCGGCGGCGAGCCGGATAGTCGACGGCCACCCAATGCAGCTCCGCATAGGGCTGCGGTTCGGCCGACGTGTCGGTGAGCCAAGCGCCGTCGATGGGGCGCTCGTAGTTCTTGTCAGGCGAGAAGGACACGGCGAACATCGCGATCATGCGGCCGTGGGCATCCTCGATGACGTGCGTCGTGCCGTTCTTGATGCTGTGCATGAGACGACGCGCCGATGGGTACTTCTTGCTCCGACCCTCGTCTATGCCGAGCTCCGCGAACGTCTGATGCCCGACGTCGAGCAGCGCCGTGGCACGCTCGAAATCATCGCGCGTGGCCGGACGGCTGGTGTAGTAGCCCAGCACCGAAGCGCGGCCTGCGAACAGCGGCGGGTCGTCGTAGGCGTCGGCGAGCGCGCCCTCGCCCTCGGCGGCCTGCTCCGTTTTCGGCTCTCGCTCGGTGACGAGGAAGATCATGATCACGATGAGCGCGCATCCTGCGAGGTCCCAGCCGCTCACCGGCGTATGGAGCCACGCGAGCGCGAGGATCATGGCCGAAACGGGCTCGACGCAGCACAGAAGGCTCGCCTTGACGGGGCCTGCGTCGTTCACGCCCTGCAGATACAGCATGTAGGCTCCCAAGGTGCCCACGATCACGATGGCAACCAGCGCCGCGATGCCGCCGAGCGGCAGGTTCACAGGCATGGTCCACGGCTGCACCACCACCGAGGCGGCCGATCCGCCGAACAGCATGGCAAGGCCCGTCACCAGCATGGAGCCCCACTTCTTCAGCACGCGCACGGGCATGAGGGTGTAGAACGTCAAAGCCACGGCCGACACGAGGCCCCAGGCCAATCCCTCGGCGGGGATGGCCAGCTGGTCGATCTCGCCTTGCGTGGCGATGATCAGCATGCCGCCCAGCGCGAACACGAGGCCTGCCGCCTCGCGAGCACGCGGCAGGCGCTTGGCGCGAACGCACACGTACAGCATGATGAGCACGAGCCCCACCTGCTCGATGGTAGTGCCCACGCCGGCACTCGTGTACGAGATGGCGTTCAAGTAGCTGAGCTGGGTCAACAGCACGCCGAATATGGCGAACGCCGCGATCTGCGCGAGCGAGCGCCAGTCTCGGAACACCGCTACGAGATCGCGCCAGTTGCGCACCGCGGTAAGGAACAGGAAGAACACGGCGGCGATGACCATGCGCACGCAGGTGATCCACGTGGCGGGAGCGCCGTAGTCGTTCATGAGCAGCTGGGCGCACGTGCCCGAGAAGCCCCAGCAGATGCCGCCCGCAAGCGCGCATACGATGCCGCGCACAACATGACGGTTCCCCGCCACCGTTTCCGCCACTTGAATCGAACCCTCTTCCCGCATGCTCTCTCCGCCGTCTGCAAAGCGGGCATTGTCGCACGTCCCGCCGACGCGGTAAAGGGGGTTTCGAGAGATCGCCGCAAAACACCAGCAAGCGGTCGAAAAGATCCCTCGGCCTGCGTTCCCTACAGCCGGCCGTCCTCCAGCATCTTCTTCACGAAGGCGCCGGTGTAGCTGCCCTCCACCTGGGCGACCTCCTCGGGCGTGCCCTGGGCCACCACGGTGCCGCCGCGCTCGCCGCCCTCGGGGCCGAGGTCGACGATGCGGTCGGCGCACTTGATGACGTCGAGGTTGTGCTCGATGACCAGCACGGTGTTGCCCGCGTCCACCAGGCGCTGCAACACGATGAGCAGCTGGCGCACGTCCTCGAAGTGCAGGCCGGTGGTGGGCTCGTCCAGGATGTAGAACGTCTTGCCGGTCTGGCGGCGCTGCAGCTCGCTGGCAAGCTTCACGCGCTGCGCCTCGCCGCCGGACAGCGTGGTGGCCGGCTGCCCCAGGCGGATGTAGCCCAGGCCCACGTCGAACAGCGTCTGCAGCTTGCGCTTGATGCCGGGTATGTTCTCGAAGAACGCCAGCGCGTCCTCCACGGTCATGTCCAGCACCTCGGCGATGTTCTTGCCGCGGTAAGTCACCTGCAGCGTCTCGCGGTTGTAGCGGTCGCCGCCGCACACCTCGCACGGCACGTAGATGTCGGGCAGGAAGTGCATCTCGATCTTGATCTGGCCGTCGCCCTTGCACGCCTCGCAGCGTCCGCCGTTCACGTTGAACGAGAAGCGGCCCGGCGAGTAGCCGCGGGCCTTCGACTCCTGCGTGGAGGCGAACAGCGCGCGGATGTCGTCCCAAAGGCCTATGTAGGTGGCCGGGTTAGAACGCGGCGTGCGCCCGATGGGGCTCTGGTCGATGTTGATGACCTTGTCGATCTTGTCCAGCCCGGTGATCTTCTTGTAGGCGCCCGTGCGGCGGTGCGCATGGTTCACGCGGTTCGCGAGCGCCGGCGCCAGCGTGTCGGTGACCAGCGAGCTCTTGCCCGAGCCGGACACGCCCGTGACCACGGTGAGCGTGCCGAAGGGAACCTCGAGCGTGACGTTGTGCAGGTTGTTCTCGGTGGCGCCCGTCAGCTTGAGCGACCCGCGGCGCGGCTTGCGGCGCTTCTCGGGCACCTCGATGCGGCGCCGGCCCGACAGGTAGTCGGCCGTGAGCGAGCCTTCGGCCTTCATGATCTCGTCCGGCGTGCCGATGGCCACGATCTCGCCGCCGTGCTCGCCCGCGCCCGGGCCCATGTCCACCACGAAGTCGGCGCTGCGGATGGTGTCCTCGTCGTGCTCCACCACGATGACGGTGTTCCCTAAGTCGCGCAGGCGCTCGAGCGTGGCGATGAGCCGCTCGTTGTCGCGCTGGTGCAGGCCGATGGAAGGCTCGTCCAGGATGTAGAGCACGCCCATGAGGCCCGCGCCGATCTGCGTGGCCAGGCGGATGCGCTGCGCCTCGCCGCCGGAGAGCGTCGCCGTGGCGCGCTCCAGCGTGAGGTAGTCCAGACCCACGTCCACGAGGAACTTGAGGCGCGCCTTGATCTCCTTCACGATGGGCCCGGCGATATGCTCCTCCGACCCGTGGAACGCGAGGCTGTCGAAGAATTCGAGCGAGTCCGCCGCGCTCATCTCGGTGATGTCGTGGATGGAGCGTTCGTTCACCGTGACGGCGAGGATCTCGGGCTTCAGGCGCTTGCCGCCGCAGGTCGGGCACGGAACGATGGCGAAGTAGCTGGCCAGCTTCTCGCGCTGAGCGTCGGACTGAGCCTCCTGGTAGCGGCGCTGCACTGCGGCCAGCGCTCCCTCCCACTCGATGTACCAGTACGTCTCGCGACCGTCCACCGTGACGTAGTCGACGCGCACCTTGTCCTTGCCCAGGCCGTGCAGAAGCCCGTCCTGCGCCTTCTTAGGCATATCCTCCCACGGGGTGTCGGCGTCGGTGCCGAGGTGCGCGGCCACGGCGCGCAGCACCTGCGGGTAGTAGTTGCCGGTCTTGAACGGCGCGATGGCGCCCTCGTTCAGCGACAGCGACGGGTCGGGCACCACCAGCGACGCGTCCACCTCCTCGCGGCTGCCGATGCCGAGGCAGTCGGGGCAGGCGCCGTAGGGTGCATTGAACGAGAAGTCGCGCGGCTGCAGCTCGTCCATGGAGTGGCCGTGCTCGGGGCACGCCAGCGCGAGCGAGAAGATGTGCTCCCCCGCGCCCAGGCCGCCCGTCGCGCCGGACGAGCGCCCGCCGCCCTCGCCGAGCGGCTTGCCGTCGTCGCCCAGCACCTGCACGAGCACGCGCCCGTCGGCCAGCCTCGTCGCCAGCTCCACCGCCTCGGCGATGCGGCTCGTCGCGCTCGCTTTAAGCTGCACGCGGTCCACCACCACGTCGATGAAGTGCTTGATCTTCTTGTTGAGCGTGCGCGGCTCTCCGTCCAGCTTCACGATCTCGCCATCGATGCGCACGCGGCTGAAGCCCTCCTTCTGCAGGTCGGCGAACAGCTTCGTGAACTCGCCCTTGCGACCCGCCACCACGGGTGCCATGATGATGGCCTTCGCGTCGGGCGCGAGGGCGAGGATCTCGTCGGTCACCTGGTCGGTGGTCTGCTTCTTGATGACGCGGCCGCACTCGGGGCAGTGCGGCACGCCCACGCGCGCGAACAGGAGGCGCAGGTAGTCGTAGATCTCGGTGGTGGTGCCCACCGTCGAGCGCGGGTTCTTCGACGTGGTCTTCTGGTCGATGGACACCGCCGGCGACAGGCCGTCGATGCTGTCGAGGTCGGGCTTCGACATCTGGCCCAGGAACATGCGCGCGTAGCTGGACAGGCTCTCCACGTAGCGGCGCTGGCCCTCGGCGTACATCGTGTCGAACGCCAGCGACGACTTGCCGCTGCCCGACAGACCCGTGATGACCACCAGCTCGTCGCGCGGGATGGAGAGGTCGATGTCCTTGAGGTTGTGCTCGCGGGCACCCTTGATGACGATGGCGTTCTGTCCCATGTGGCTTATCGCTCTTTCTATCGTTCGCAGCCCGGCGCGGCGCCGGAGTCGAATATGGCTACCGGAGAACTATCATTTCCGTGCAATCGCTCATTTTAGCGCAGTCCGACCGCGGAATAGGCAAAAACATCCGTTCGTCTGATTCGTTCAAATTCTGAGCACAAACTGTTCGATTCGGCATGGTTCGAGGTCGATCCGCATTCCCCGACTCAAGGGAAAAACGCGCGTGCGCGTTCGGTTGGATTCTGGTATCCTCGCGATCGAGACCAGGAGGAGCCACATGACCCAGCAGGACAGCCCCAAGATCGCTCGGCGCCGCGACCGCGAAAAGCGCACCATATCCCAAATGGTGGCGTTGTACTGCGCCGACAATCACGACGCGGCCGCGCGAACGGAAACCGCCCACTGCGGCGAGGCCGTGTGCCCCGGCTGCGCGAGCATCGACGCCTATGCCGTGCTGCGCACCGAGCGCTGCCGCAAGATGGACGTGAAGACCTCGTGCGACGAATGCGAGCACCACTGTTACAAGCCCGAGGAACGCGAACGCATCCGCGCCGTCATGCGCTACGCCGGCCCGCGCATGCTGAAAAAGCATCCTTTGGCCGCCATCCGCCATCTGCTGGGAAAGTAGAGGCGCCTTCGACCCGCATGCCGAGACCCTACTCCGCTTTGTCCCCGTAGGCGGCATAGTAGGCCGACGTTGCGGTATCGCAGCAGTTCATTACCGTCCCCACGAGATTAGCGCCCGCCGCACGCAACTGTTCGGCTGCCTTCTGGACGCTTGCGCGCTCGACGAAGCCTTCGCGCACCACGAGCAGCGTCGCATCGGATACCTGGGCGACGACGGCGGCGTCCACGAACGCGCCCACCGGCGGAGTGTCGATGACCACGTGGTCGTAACGAGCGGCCAGGCATCCGAGCAAGCGCCTGAATCGTTGGGAATCGAGAATGTCGACGGGGCTGGTCACGCCTGCTTCGGCATCGAGGAAATGCATGCGCGGCTGACGAGTGGCCACGATAGCCCGCCCCGGTTCCTCATCCCCCATCACGACGGCGCAGAGCCCGACGGGAGCGCGCACCCCCAACCTGTCCGCCAGCGAGCGCCGCCGCAGGTCGCATTCCACGAGCAGCGTGCGCTTCCCCGCCACGGCCATCACGCGAGCCAGCTCAACGGCCACCGTCGTTTTGCCCTCGTTCGGCACCGAGCTCGTCACCACGATCGTGCGCATCGGCTTGTCGAAGCTCATGAACCCCAAGTTCGCGTACAGCGTGCTCATCGCGTTGCGCTGCAGCGGGCGCGGAAGCTCGGCGTTCAGAACCCTCGTCTTCTTCTTGAACATCTTCATCATCGATTCTCCGGTTCGCGCAGGAGGAAGCCCGGCTCGACCGCCCAGGGTCGCTTACGCACCGTCAAACTTCCTCCCACATCCTCAACACGGCTTCATATATGAAGCCGTGTTGAGGATTATACCGAATAATCTGAACGAATGGATGCTGATAGGAAAAGAGTGCTTTTAGGGAGCGCGATTCGCGAGCGAAGAGAGGCGCAGAGCCTGTCTCAGCAGAAGCTCGCCCTCATGATCGGCAGCAGCAAATCGCACATCTGGCGCATCGAGTCGGGACGCGTGAGCGTGGGTCTCGACGACCTCGGCCGTATCGCCGACGCCCTCGACGTGCAGGTCCGCGACCTCTTCTCGTTCTAACCGCGCATCGTTCGAGGCGCGGCACCCCCCCCGAAACACGTTGTCGCCCGAAAGCCGCTGTTTTCACGCTGAAAACGCGGCTTTCGGGCGACAACGAGCATGCGGAGGCGGCTCCGACGCAAGCCGACGAGGCCGCCAACCGGCCCCTCTTCCTAGCCCAACAGCTTCTTGCCAAGCGAAGCGCGGATGATGCTGCGGCTGGCGAAGTGCGTGACCAGGAGATACGCCCCGTACACGATGCCTGTCAGCACGCCGGTCATCAGCGCGGGCTCGAGTACCGAAACGCCCAGCTGCGCGAGCACCGCATCGCTGATGACGCCGACGGCGCATACGGTATGGCACACGGCCAAAGCGAGAGGAACGAGGAAGTACACGAGCACCTGCGCGCGCAGCGACCGGAAGATCATACGGCGGTCGCAGCCGATCTCGGCGAGCACCCGGTAGCGCGCCAACGAGTCGCTGGTCTCGGACAGCTGCTGGATGGCCAGAATGGCAGCCGTGGCGATAAGGAACACGAAGCCGATGTACAGTGCCAGGTACGAGATCATCATGTTCATGCCGCTCGACTGGACGACCACCTCCTCGGCTGTGAACGAGAGCGTCACCGGCCAGGGCTTCGGGCCGAACTTCCACCCCGAAGCCGCCACCTCGGCGCTGGGAGGAGAAGCCTCGCCCAGCATCTGCGCGAGCAGCTTGTCGCCTTCGGTTCGGCTCGTCTTGTACATGAGGTTGAGCACGGACTGCTCGGGCACAACGCCCTGGGCGCGCAGGTCGGCGATCACCGAGTCGGGGACGATCGCCTCGGCGCCGCTCGAAGCGAACGCGGCGTCCTCCAACGGCTGGCGTCGCAGCTCGCCCGTCGACGTCAGCGTGCGACCGGCCGCTTGGATGGTCTCGCCTTTGCCTGCGAGCGCCTCGGCAAGGCCCTGCATGCCGTCGAGCGTGTTGTTCACGGCGTAGCCGTCCTCGCCCACGTCCACCGTGGGCCGACCCGTCAGCTCGGCAAGCGCATTGAACTGCGAGACCCCGACCAGCGAGATGCCCTGCCTGTGCATCGCCTCGTTCTGCTTATCGTTGCCCGTGTCCTTGCCGTAGCGATCCATGATCGCGCCATAGTTCTCATCGGCGTCCACGTACACGTCGACCTGCACCGAGCGATCCACCAGCGCGTCCCACGTCGGCGAAGCGTCCGCCAGCTTCGCGGCGATATCCCAATCGTACGCCTCGGCGTCCGCAGCGATGGCGGCGGCCTTCTCGTCGGCGACTCGCTGATACTCCCGATCCTCCTCGCTCATGCTCGCGAGCGCCTCTTCGTCGTGGATGCCGCCCGCGTTGAGGTACACGTTCGCCGTGAGCGTGGCGTCGTACAGCGTGCCCTCCTCGACGTTGCCGCTGAACGCGCGCGCCAGGCCCATGCCCGTGGAGAACACCGTGAGCGAGAAGAACAGCATGATGCATACCACCGACAGCGACACGAACGCCGTGTTCACCTTGCTGGCGATCTGGCGCGTCGTGAACATGGCAAGGCCCTTGAAGTAGATGCCGCGCGTGCGCTCGATCGCCGCAAGCGCGAAGCCCGCGAGCGACCAGAAGAACAAAAACGTGCCCGCCACCATGAGCGCCGTGGCCCGCCAGAACCCTTCGTCGAACTGCATGAGGCCGTTGTCGACGAGCGTAACGTACGACCATGCGATCACGGCGACGGCCGCGAGGAAGCCGACGAGGCTGATCCAGGGGTTGCGCACGCGGAAGCGCGCGTTCTTCGAGCGGGCCGACAAGAGGTCGATGAGCTTGTAGCGCCGGATGGACAGCGTGTTGAACAGCCCCGTCACGGCGAAGATGAGCACGAAGCAGCCCAGCGTCAGCAGGAAGGCGTTGGTCGAGAACACGAATCGGTACTGTTCCATCTGGATGTTGAACAGCCCCGCCGTGACGAACGACAGCCCTTGCGACAACGCGAAGCCCAAGGCCAGGCCCACGCCCAGCGAAACGAGGCCCACCGCCACCGTCTCCAGAAGCACGATGACCGACACGCTGGACGGGTTCATGCCCAGCATGAGGTAGGTGCCGAACTCCTGCTTGCGTCGGCGGATGAGGAACCCGTTCGCGTACAGCACGAGAAAGCCCAGCACGCAGGCGATGACCACGCTGAACATCCCCAACATCTGACCGGTCATCTCGAACACGCTGGCCGTGGCGGTATCCTCGAGGTCGAACAGGATGGACTGGCCGGTCACCGAGTTGAACGCGTAGAACACCGCCACGCCGAACACGAGCGTGACGAAGTAGATAGCGTAGTCGCGTACCGAGCGCCGGACGTTGCGGAAAGCGAGTTTAGCCAGCATCGCGCACGTCACCGCCCAGGAACGTCACCACTTCCATGATGCGGTTGAAGAAGTCGCCGCGGCTCGTGGCGCCGCGGCGGATCTCGTTGAACACCGCGCCGTCCTTGATGAACAGGATGCGGCTGGCGAACGAGGCCGCGAACGAGTCGTGTGTGACCATCATGATGGTGGCGTGCAGATCGGCGTTCATCATGGACAGGGTCTCCAGCATCACCGTGGCGCTGCGCGAATCGAGCGCGCCCGTGGGCTCGTCGGCCAGCACGAGCTTCGGATCGGCGACCATGGCCCGCGCCGCGGCGATGCGCTGCTTCTGGCCTCCGGACATCTGGTAGGGGTACTTGCCAAGCACCTCGTCCACGCCCAACGTGCGGGCGATAGCCTGCACGCGGGGCTTGATGGAGGCGGTGGACTCGCCCTTCACCGTCAGCGCCAGCGCGATGTTCTCGAAGCCGGTGAGCGTGTCCAGCAGGTTGGAATCCTGGAAGATGAAGCCCAGGTCGTCGCGACGGAACTTCGCCAACGCGCGGGAGCGCAGGCCCGTGATGTCGCGCCCGTCGACGAGGATGTGCCCGCTCGTCACGGTGTCGATGGTGGCGACGCAGTTCAGCAGCGTCGTCTTGCCGGAGCCCGACGGCCCCATGATGCCCACGAACTCGCCGGGGGCCACGTCGAAGCTGATGTCGTTGATGGCCCGGGTGACGGAATCGCGGTTGCCGTACACCTTCTCGATCTGGCGCACCGACAGGATGGGACGGGCGCCGAGAGACGGAGCCGCGCCTCCGGGGCGCGCCGCCGTCTGGGTTTGCGGAGTCGCGTAGACTTCGGTCATGATCGTATCCTTCCTCGCTTGCAGGTCTTCGACCATGCTACGGCGCGGCGCGCCCGGGCGCCATCGAATCGGGTGACGCGTACCTTACGAAAATGCAAGGCAGCACGGCCTGAACCCGCAGGCCGTCATCCTGATCGGAGGCCGCAGGCCGGAGTCGAAGGATCCCGCGCGGTGCCAGCTGCGGCGGTTCCCGCTATCGCTGCACGAAAGACAGAGGAAGCGCATGCCCTTCACGACAGCAGGTCGAGCTTGCGGCGGTCGTGCGGGAACGCCAGCAGCACGCGCGTGCCCTTCCCCTCTTCCGAGGCCAGCGCCACGGCGAGACCCATCTTCGCGCACAGCTCGGCCACGAGGTACAGCCCCATGCCCGTGGACGAGCCCGCACGCCTGCCGTTCTCGCCGGTGAAGGCGCGCTCGAACACGCGAGGCACGTCGCCGGCCGGCACGCCCCAGCCGTCGTCGGCCACCTCGAGCACCGTGCGCGCGTCGCTGGTCCCCGCTCCCTCCTCCCGCACCGAGAAGCGCAGCGTGCTCGCGCCGTATTTCCCCGCATTCGCCACGAGCTGGCCGATGACGAAAGCGAGCCACTTCACGTCGGCGAACACGCGAACGTCTTCGTCCACGTCTACCGTCGGCGCCACGCCGCGCTCGATGAGGAAGCGCGCATGCTTCCGCAGCGCCTCCCGCACGGCCTCGGCGAGGCTCGTCTCGCGGATGGCATAGTCCTGGACGAGCGAGGTGGAGCGCGCATAGTACAACGCCTGCTCCACGTAGCCCTCGATACGGTCGAGCTCGCCCTTGATCCGTGCGGCCTGGGGACCGTGCAAGCCTGAGGCCATGAGCGCCGCCGCGGCGATAGGCGTCTTGATCTCGTGGATCCACAGCTCTATGTAATCGCGGTAGGCTTCGGCTTGCTGCTTGTGCGCGGCCACGTCGTCGGCGGCGGCCTTCCCCGTCGCCTGCAGGGCCTCGTAAGCCAGGCGTCCTTCCAGGAAGTCGGGAGGTTCTATGAGCGCCGTTGCGTAATAGGTGCGGTCGAGGTCTCCCACCACCTGTTCGAGATCGCGGTAAAACGCGCGACGACGCGCGTAGTCCACCGTCAGGGCGAAGGCCGCGCATGCCAGCACGATGCATGCCGCCAGCACCGAGGCGTCCGGACCGGCACCGAGCACGGCGACCACGGAGCCGATCGCGATCGCGCACACGATGGCGACGGCGACGGAAAGGGCACGATCCCTGAGAAAGGCTGCCGGGCTCATCGCGCACGGCACCCCCGGAGTCGTCGGGGCGCGCGCATCACACCACGTATCCCTGCCCGCGGCGCGTGACGAGGAAGTCGTCGGGCACGCCGATACTCGCCAGGCTCTTGCGCAAACGGTTGATGTTGACGGTCAGCGTGTTGTCGTCGATGAACGCATCGGACTGCCACAGCTCCACCATCAGCTCCTGGCGCGAGATGATGGCATCGTGATTCGCCATGAGCATGTGGAGGATCTTCAGCTCGTTGCGCGTCAGGTCGACGGAACGTCCGCCGTGCTCCACCCGCCCGCGCGCCACGTCCAGCACCACGCCTCGATGCTCGATACGCGTCGGCGGCTCGGTACGCTGCGTACGGCGCAGAACCGATTGGATGCGCGCAAGAAGCACGGCTGGGTTGTAAGGCTTCGTGACGTAGTCATCGGCGCCGAGG
Organism: Eggerthella sp. BIOML-A1; assembly: GCF_009875595.1. Taxonomy (NCBI): domain Bacteria; kingdom Bacillati; phylum Actinomycetota; class Coriobacteriia; order Eggerthellales; family Eggerthellaceae; genus Eggerthella; species Eggerthella sp. BIOML-A1. The sequence continues at coordinate 128,139 of NZ_WWRZ01000004.1, forward strand.
TTCATGCTCAGAACCTCGTCGAACTCGCTGTCGGACGACGTGAGCATGATGACGGGCACTTGACTCGAGCGCCTGAGATCGCGGCAGACCGTATGGCCGCCCGTGCCGGGAAGCTTGAGGTCGAGGATCACGCAGTCGGGCGCAGCCGCCAAAACATCGTCCACGATGCGGTCGAAGGCGGTGCCGGTCAGCGCGGTATGACCCTGCAGTTCGAGCAGGCGCATAAGCTCCTCGCGCAACGACGCGTCGTCTTCCACGACGAATATCCGTGCCATTCGCCCTCCTCACACCGTCCGCATAAGACGGCTCCCTCGACTTCGATACCTCCCCATGGTACGCAGCGAAGCGCTTCCGTCGGCGAGGCGTAACCGTTTCGTTGCCGCCCCGAAGCTATTCCTTATGATGTTTGGTGTACGTGCCGGGCATCGCCGGACACGCAGGCTTCGAGCTTTTGAAGTAACGCAGTATGAAGCTGACGCCCGCAACCGCCAACGCAGCGCCCAACCCCGTATAGAAGAACGCGATGAACCACTCGGGCACGACGCCCGATGCGCGCAAGGCGATACCGCCGCCCATCATGATGGCCATCATGATGTAGCCCTTTTTGTCGAAGAACTTGAACAGGTGGGTTTTGTCTTCCTCGTAGCCCCTGATCCTGCTCGCATGCTTGCCAACCATCTTGGTGAACACGAAGATATGGAACAGCACGAATATGAGGAGGGTCCCCCCTATCAAGACCCAGAACAGCCACCCGGTCTCGTCCAGGAAAGCCGAAAGACCGATGTTCACGATGTTCGCGCCGGCAATGAGCCACACGATGCCGGCGACGAGCAGAAGTTTGTCGGTCGAAACCTTCAGCAGCTGCATGTCATGCTCCTTCGATGCGCCTTGTATCCAAACGCCCGCGACGCGGAGGCCGCGCGCGGGCATCTGAACATTATAGGCTCGAACTCGACGGGGGCAAGGGCGCGCCGACGTTCTCCATAGCGCGATATCGGCCTGCGGCGCGGCGTCGACGCGCTACTTGACGCCCTGGGGAACGCGAGCATCGTCGGCATTCGTTCCCGCGCCTGCAACGTCGAGGATCTCGATGGTCGTGGGCTTGAAGTCGGTGCCCGATCCCGTGCCGCGCATGACGATGACGTCGTCGGCGGAAAGGGTGCGGCCCTCGAGTTCGGCGCCCGATTCATCGACGATGGAAACGTCTCCCTCGTCGAAGGTTATCTCGTCCTGACCCGCGTTGAAAGCCTGCGAGCCGCTGCCGTCGTTCGCATTGGCGAGGGTGCCTACCACAACCGTGGCCGTAGAACCGTTCATAGCCATGACCTGACCGTATTGCACGGTCTCGCCGATGGAGCCCTCGGCCTCGTTGCGCGATTGCTCGTCGGCGTTCAGCTCTTGCTGGGCCTGCGGGTTGTCCTCGGCGTCGTTGGCCGCGCAGCCGCTCAAAAACGGTACGAAAGCGAGCACGACGGCCATCGCGCCGGCGAACGCCCGCATCTTCTTCTTGCTCATGGAAACCTCCTTATGGTCGGTGCGCAACGCGCACATCGCGAGCATGTACGACGAATGCACCCGATTGTGGAGGAACAGGCGGGAAGGCTGCGCGGCGCGCGGCGACCGTCAGGAAGCGGTCACAGCTCCGCAACCGGCCGGGAACCGGAAAAGCGCGCACCAGGGGACGGAAAGCGTGTCAAAGGGACGGGTGGTTCGACACGGTGCTCTATCCTCGGGGGTGGGTGCGGGCGTGCACCTGCTTGAGGCGGCCGGGGGAAAGATGGGTGTAGATCTGCGTGGTGGACAGGCTGGCATGTCCCAGCATCTCCTGGACGCTGCGCAGGTCGGCGCCCCCGTCCAGCAGATCGGTGGCGAAGGTATGGCGCATATCGTGCGGCGAGAGCGACTCGTCCAGACCTGCCTGGCGCAGCGCGTCCTTGAACATCTTGCGGATGGCGTCGGTGCCCATGCGGTTGCCGCGCGTGGACACGAAGAAGTAGTCGCAGGTGCGGTCGCGCAGGATCAGCGGGCGGGCCCACGTGGCATAGGCGCGCATGGACGACACGGCCATGTCGTGCAACGGCACGATGCGCTCCTTCGACCCCTTGCCGAACACCTTCACCTGCCCGCTTCCGAAATCCACGTTGGCCGCAAGCAGACCGGACGCCTCGGACACGCGGGCGCCGCATGCGTACAGGAATTCCAGCAGAGCGAGGTTCCGCGCATCCACGGACGACTGTTCGCGCTCGCGCCCGGCCGCGTCGCGCTTGCCGTACACCGTCAGCAGCTTCACCATGTCCGACGCCCGGATGACGTGCGGCAGGCTCTTCGGCTGTTTGGGCCCCTGCAGAATGCTCGCGGGGTCCTCGTCGGCGATGCCGGTGACGTTGAGCCAGCGGAAGAAGCTGCGCAGCGCCGACAGGCGGCGGTTCACCGTGGTGCGCGAGTACTGTGCGCGGTCGAGCTCGCCCAGGTAACGGCGCAACTGGCGATGCGTGGCAGCGAGGATGTCGATGCGCTCGCGGCACGCCCAACGCGCGAAGTCCATAAGATCGATGCGGTAGGCGCGCAACGTGTGCACCGAGGCGTTGCGCTCCACGCGCATGGCGTGGCAAAACGCGTCGATCAGCTCGACGATGCGCGGGTCGCAGTCGAGAGGATCGACGCGCAGGGACGACGAGGCACCGTCTGCAGTCATGAGGATGCCTTCGGCCAGCCGCCCGCGTCGGGCGCGAGGCCGCGCGCGGCCAGCTCGGCCTCATACGCCGCGAGCGCCTCGGCGCCGCGCTCGGCGTAGGCGGCGTAGCGGTCGCGCTTGTTGCGGATGCGCTGCTCGAACGGGGGCAGAATGCCGAAGTTCACGTGCATGGGCTGGTAGTCCTTGACGGCGGGATCGGTGGCGTAAGCCAGAAGCGCGCCGAACGCCGTCTCGCACGGGAGCGCGGGCGCCTGCGCGCCGCGAAGCTCAGCGGCCACGGCGAAGGCGACGTGGAGCCCCGAGCGGATAGCCTCGCAGTACCCTTCGGTGCCCGCGATCTGACCGGCAAGGTGCACCGGAACCCCGAGGCGCTCCGCCTCAGGCGAGCGCAGGCGCAGGCTTTCGTCCAGCAGGCGAGGCGCGTCCACGAACGTGTTGCGGTGCATCACGCCGTAGCGCGCGAACTCGGCGTTCTCGAGCCCGGGGATGAGGCGGAACACGCGGCGCTGCTCAGGGAAGGTGAGGTTCGTCTGGAACCCCACGAGGTTGTAGCTGGAGCCGTGCGCGTCCTCGGCACGCAGCTGCAGCGCGGCCCATGGGCGATGCCCCGTGCGCGGGTCGGTGAGCCCCACCGGCTTGAGCGTGCCGAAGCGAGGCGCGTCGTGTCCCTTGCGGGCGATCTCCTCGATCGGCTGGCACGCCTGGAACAAGTCGCGCGTCTCGAAATCGCGACGGATCACGCGCTCGGCGCCCACGAGCTCGTCGACGAAGGCGTCGTATTCCTCGCGAGAGAACGGCGCGTTCAGATAGTCGCCCGCATCGGCGGCGGCGTCCTCGTAGCGGCTCTGGAGGAACAGCTTCGCGTAGTCGAGCGAATCGGCCATGACGATAGGGGCGGCGGCGTCGTAGAAGGCCAGGTGCTCTTCGCCGGCGAGCCGGGAAAGCGACGCGGCCAGCGCGTCGGACGCGAGCGGCCCTGCGGCCACCACGAGCGCATCGGCGCCCTCGGCGGCTTGAACGAGGTCGACGATCTCATCGTGCACGAGATCGATGAGCGGATGCGCCTCCACGAGGGCGGTCACCGCCTCGGCGAACGCCGTCCGGTCGACGGCCAGCGCACCGCCTGCGGGCACGGCATGCAGCTTGGCCTGGGCGTACAGCTGCGATCCCAGCTCGGCCAACTCGCGCTTCAGCATGCCGGCCGCGCTGTCGGGCTTCTCGCTTTTCAAGGAGTTCGAGCACACGAGTTCGGCGCAGCATCCCGTGACATGAACGGGCGTGGGCGTCTTCGGGCGCATTTCGACCAAACGGACCCGCACGCCACGATCGGCGAGCTGCAAGGCCGCCTCGCTCCCAGCGAGCCCGGCCCCTACTATGGTTACTGATTGAGACATGCCGACTAGGATAGCAAAACACAGGCTCCAGCGCATCCGGAAACCCTCGAAACTACGCGCGTTTCTTACCGAACGCGCTCGCTCATCGCGAACAGGGCCTCCGGATACACTTCCTGGCCGTCCGGCCATCCAAGCGCCATCCCGCCGTCGATGATCCGAACGAGCTTCAAATACTCGTCGTCCCGCAGCCGTTCATACGCGCCTCCGCGTTTGAGGAACGACGAGACGTCGAGCCGGCGAAGCTCGCCCGTTTCAAACTCCAGCAGCAGAAGGCAGCCTCCTTCGGCAACGACCTCAACCAGATCGGGTTGGCTTTTGTTCATCACCATCCCGCGCTCTTCATCGAGCACCGGATACCACATGCTACCACCGCCTATCGCAAAGGATCGATCCGAAATGCGGCAAGCCCCTCGCTCATGAGCTTCCAATCGGCCTCCAGCTCCTCTTGATGAAGCACGATCCATGCTCGGAGCAACGCGAGCTTTCGAGGAGGGAAACGGCCGTCGAAAACCCTGCCTTCGAAATCGATAGAGCATTCGAATTCCGCGAACCGAGCATGGATATGAGGCGTATGGTGCCTGCCGTCCGCCTCATTATACATAATGATCACGATGCCGTAGAACATGGATAACGTCGTCATCGCGCTCCTCCTCTCTCATCTCACCGCCGGACCCCAGCGGCCGTCGGGGTGGCGGGCGACGGTGCCGGCGAGCTCGGCTTCGACGAGGCGCTCCATGAGCCAGGATCGCGCATCCTCCCCGCCGCACGATGAGGCGGCGATCGCGTAGAGCTGCTCCATGCTCAGCGGCTCGGCGCGCAGCGCGTCCGCCACCGGGTTCGACGGCTCGTCCGCACGCGGCGCACCGGTGCGCTCGACGGAAGGGACGGTCTCCTGCTTCAGGCATCCGAACAGCGAGAACAGCGCATCCTCGAACGTCTCGTCGTCGATGACGGGCGTCGCGCCCTGGTAGATGAGGCGGTTCGCGCCGCGCGAGGACACGGCCGTTATGGCGCCGGGCACCACGAGCACGTCACGGTTCGCCGCCAGCGCCTCGTCGGCCGTGGAGAAGGTTCCCGACGGCAGTCCCGCCTCCACGATGAGCGTGGCGCGGGCGAGCCCGGCGATGAGGCGGTTGCGCAGGCGGAAACGGTACGGCTTGGGGTCCTCGTCCCACGCGTGCTCGGAGACCACCGCCCCGCCCTCGTCGACGATGCGCTGGAACAGCCCCTCGTGCTCGGCGGGGTACAGCCGGTCGCACCCGCCGCCCAGAAACGCCACCGTGCGCCCGCCCTCCTCCAGCGCGGCCGCATGCGCCGCCGCGTCGCAGCCGCGCGCCCCGCCCGACACCACTACGATGCCGCGCCGGGCGGCCAAGGCCGCGAAGCGCTTGGCGCACCCGCGCCCGTACGGCGTGGCCCTGCGCGCGCCCACGATGGCGATGCCCTCCTGGAGCGCGAAAGGATCGCCTACCACGTACAGCCGATCCGGCGGCTGCGCCACGCTTTCCAGCGCAGAAGGGAAGCCTTCTCCGCCGCTGGCGAGCACCGTGCGCTCGCCAGCGAGCGCGCTCACGATTCCCCCTCGCGCAGGCGGAAGCCGATGGCCTCGCACAGATGGCTGCGCTCCACGCGGGCGTTCTCTTCCATGTCGGCTATCGTGCGCGCGAGCGCGAGCGTGCGCATGATGGCGCGGCCGCTCAGGCGCCCCGCCTTCGCCGCGCCCTCGAGGAAGCCCTCGTCCTGCGTCGTCAGCGCGCAGGCCCGAACAAGCGCCTCCGACGTGAGCGCCTTGTCGTCCTCCCCGTTTCGCGCGCGCCGCCACGACGCGAACTCCCGCGCGCGCAGCACATCGCGGCGCAGCTCCTCGGAGCTCGTGCCGTGCCCGGTGGCCAGCACCTCGCCGGGCGGGATCCTGCGCACCGCGATATGCACGTCGATGCGGTCCATGATGGGTCCGCCGATGCGGTTGCGGTAGAGCTGCATCTGCCGGTGCGTGCACGTGCACGGCTCCTCCTCGTCGCCGTAGTAGCCGCAGGGGCACGGGTTGGTGGCCGCCACCAGCATGAACCGCGCCGGGAAGTCGACGTTGCCGTCGGCGCGCGTGAGGGTGATCCGCCCCGACTCCAGCGGCTGGCGGATGCCCTGGAGAACAGACGGGCTGAACTCGGCGAGCTCGTCGAGGAACAGCACGCCGTTGTTCGCGAGCGATATCTCGCCGGGACGCAAGGGCGAGCCGCCGCCGACCAGCCCCGCCAACGTGGCCGAGTGGTGCGGGCTGCGAAACGGCCGCACCCCGCCCAGGATCGGTTCCACCTCCTCGCCGGCGACCGAGTGCACCACCGCCGTCTCGATGGCCTCGGCCTCCGACAGCGGCGGCAGGATGGACGGCAGCCTCGACGCAAGCATGGTCTTGCCCGAACCGGGCGGTCCCGTCATCAGCACGCCGTGGCCGCCCGCCGCCGCGATCTGCAAGGCGCGCTTCGCCATGTCGTGGCCGGCGATGTCCCGGAAGTCAAGCGCGGGCGCACTGCTCGGCTTCGCCGCGCCGGCCACGGCCGGGAACGGGCCCGTCCTGAACCCCGCCAGCGACTTCGCCGCACGGCGCACCAACCCGTCGAGCGCGACGAAACCCTGGTCGACCGGCGCGCATACGAGGTCGACGCCCAACCGCTGCGCGCACAGCGCGTAGGCCAGCAGCCCGGCCACCGGGCGCACCGCCCCCTCGAGCGACAGCTCGCCCACGAACAGCTGGCCGCGCACCGCGCGCGGGTCTAACTGCCCCGAAGCGCACAGGATGCCCGCCGCGATGGGCAGGTCGAACCCCGACCCCGTCTTGCGCAGGACGCCCGGCGCCAGGTTCACCACCACCTTGCTGGCCGGCAGCGAGAAGCCGCACGAGCGCAGCGCCGCCTTCACCCGCTCGCGCGATTCCTGCACGGAGGCGTCGGCCAGGCCGACGATGGAGAAGCCGGGAATCCCGTTCGCCATGACCACCTCGACATCGACCGGAACGGCTTCCACGCCGCGCAGCGTCGCGGACTGCACGACGCACTGCCCCCGCACGCTCATCGGCCCGAGAACGCGTTGATGTGGTGGCGGATCATCGCGCGGTCGGGCGAGATCGCCACGATGGACACGATGTCGAAGCGCACCGGCACGTCCACCACGTGGAAGCCTTGCAGGAACAGCGCCGCGATGCGCTCGTAGCGGTCGCGCTTGGCCTCGTCCACCGCTTCCGCCGGCATGCCGTAGTCGCAGCTCGACCTGGTCTTCACCTCCACGAACACGACGCTGTCGCCGTCGCGCGCGATGATGTCGGCCTCACCCGCCGCGCACGTCCAGTTGCGCTCGACGATCTCGTAGCCGCGCCGGTCGAGGAAGCGAGCGGCGGCGTCCTCGCCTCTACGCCCCAGCTCCGCGTTGCGCTCCCCCACCGTCTTCTCGCGATCCTGCGCCCGTTCGCCCCGTTTCGCACGCCGCTTGGCCCCCGAGCCTACTCCTCGCCGCTCGCCCGCGCCGGCCTTCTTTCCGCACGTCGCCTGCTCGCCGTCCTGCCATTCGATCGTTGCCGCCGTATCCTGATACATGGCACCACGCCCCTTTCGTCTGTGCTTCCATGATAAGGATGCCGTCTTACGCGGCGATGGCACGTATCCAGCGAAACGCACTGCGAAACCTTCCCGGAAAGACACGCCGTTTCCATGCGAATGACACGCGCCTTGCCTCCGTTTCCAACGCGGATCGAACGTATCGTCCATGCGCTTTCGACGCAGATTCCGCACCGAAGAGAAGCCGCAGATGGAAAAGCCGTCCAGCTTGCACCCGAAGGCGCGCCGAACGGCTCGCAAGCGTGGAAAACGCAGCGGTGGAAACGTGTGGAAGGACGCGGAGGCGCTAGAACAGGGCAGGTTGCGTGAAGGCCGTGCAGAACGTTGCGCGATGGATGGGCGTGAGACCGTAGCGCTTGATGGCCTCGATATGGGCCGCGCTCGCGTAGCCCTTGCAGGCGTCGAAGCCGTATTCGGGGTACTCCTCGGCGTAGCGGCACATGAGCGCGTCGCGCTCCACCTTCGCCACGATGGAGGCGGCGGCGATCGAGGCGCATTTCCCGTCGCCCTTCACCACGTTCACCTCGCGCTCGTCGAGGCGCATCGGGTTGCCGTCGAGCAACACCACGTCGGGGCGCACGCCCGCTTCCTCGATGCGTCTGATCGCGCGTCGGAACGCCAGCGCGAGCGAGGCCGTCATACCGCAAGCGTCGATGTCGGACGCCTCCACGTACTCGACCGTCCAGGCCACGGCCACGGCCTTCACCTGCACGGCGATGCGCTCGCGCGCCTCAGGTCTCACCTGCTTGGAGTCGTTGAGGCCCTCGATGAACGGTTCGGCGGGCAGCACCACCGCGCCCACAGCCAAAGGCCCGGCGAGCGGCCCGCGCCCCACCTCGTCGAGACCTACGATCACGCCGTCGCCGCGCCCTGCAGCCAGCGCGCGCTCGAACGCGTACAACGATGCCAGTCGCTGCCGTTCCGCCGCCTCGGCCGCCAGACGCGCCCGAGCCCGCTCCACGGCGTCGCGCACGCCCTTGCGCGCGTCGGCCACGAGCGAGCGCTCGAGCACCGCGAACTCGCGCTCGTCGGCCTCGTGCAGACGTTGCTTGATATCGGCGACGGTCGGTCCCATGAATCCCCCTCGACATGCTCTTCTTCGACCGACCATGATACCAGAAAGGCGCTGCGCGGCCTCGCCCGCCCCTGTAAAAAAGGAACCCCCGCCGTCCGGAAGGACGACGGGGGTTCCTGCAAATCTGAAGCGTATAGAAGGCCTAGCGGTACGCCTTCTCCTTGATCTTCGCGGCCTTGCCCACCTTCTTGCGCAGGTAGTACAGCTTGGCGCGGCGCACATCACCCTGACGCACGACCTCGATGCGCTCGATCTTCGGGGAGTGCACGGGGAAGGTGCGCTCCACGCCGATGGAGAAGCTGATCTTGCGAACGGTGAACGTCTCGCGATTCGAAGCGCCCTGGCGACGGATGACATCGCCCTGGAACACCTGGATACGCTCGCGGTTGCCCTCGGTGATGCGGTAGTGAACCTTCACGTTGTCGCCGACGTTGAACTCGGGGACGTCCTGTTTGATCTGCTGCTGTTCGATGGCGCGAATGATATCCATGACCCGTTCCTTCTTATATATTCAATGAAACCTAATTGCATGTCGTCTAGTAAAGACACGATTGGATAGTATACCGTCAACGGAACGGTACTGCAAGGAAAAACCTGGGCACATGCGCAAAAACTTGGGCTCTCCACGCATAATGCCGAATTCCGCCGCGCTTCCGGCCCGGTCTTCCGATGCGCACGGCCTCTACAGGAGCATGAGCAGCGCGTACGCGGCCACACCCGAGACGGCGCACCACAGAAGCGATTTCGTCTTCCAGGCGACGAGAGCCACCGCAAGCGCGGCGATCAGGGGTGCGGCTGCCGGCCACAGGCCTGCGTCGAACATGCCGGGCGTCAAAAGGTCGTTCGCGACGAGCGCGGCGAACGCAGCCGGCGGAATGAAGCCGAGCGCCTGCCCGACCCCTTCCGGCAGTTCCTTGCCCTTGAGAACGAACAGCGGCACCACGCGGCAGACCAGCATGGTGATTGCGCAGCACCCCAGCACGATGAAGTAATCGCCCCAGCCCATCGGTTCCATCAGCCGCGCTCCTTCGCCCACGTGAACAGCAGCGCCGCCATCACGCCCACGAGCGCGCCCACGAGTATGGCGGGGCCCGAAAGCCCGATGGTCTTGCATGTGTACACGCCCAGGATGGCGAACGCCGCAGCCACCACGTTGGCCGGCGTCACCTTCTGCGTGACGAGCAGGCAGATGAAGATGGACGTCATGGCGAAGGAGGCTATGGCCAGCGGGATGCCCACGGCGTTGCCCACGAGCACGCCGGCCACGTTCGACAGCGCCCACGAGCTTTGCGAGAAAAGGTTCACGAGCGTGGCGCGGCCAACCGACCAGCCGCCCTCCTCGAACTTCGCCGTGTTCACACCGTAGCTTTCGTCGGTCACCGTAGCCGCGAACAGAAACGCGAGGCGTTTCTTCACACGCTCGCAGCGCGGCGCGAACGAGGCCGAGTACAGCATCTGGCGTGTGTTCACCAGCGACACGCTGGCGATGATGGACGCGAGCGGCGAGCCGGCCAGCCACATGTTCGGGATCATGAACTGGCCCGCGCCCGAGTAGAACACGGCCGACAGCAGGAACACCTGCAGCTCGTTCATGCCGATGGAAGCGCTCAGGATGCCGCAGGGTATGCCGATGGCGACGTAGCCCAGCATGATGGGCAGCGCCGCCGAAAACGATTGCCTGATGTGATCCCCGGAAAGCATAGTTAGACGATTATACAATTCTTGTGCACCTGCGCAACGAAGAAATGTCCTTAGGCCGAGGGAACCTAGTAATGCAGCGCGTTGGGGATGAACAGCCTTTGGTAGAGGTTCTTGGCGTAGCGGTCGGTCATGCCGGCGATGAAGTCGGTGACGGCGCGCAGGTCGTCGCCCTCGGAGATGGCGCGGTACTCCTGCGGAACTTCGCCCGTGTGCGCCACGTAGTAGTCGAACAGGTCGTCCACGAGGTGCGTCGCCTTCGCCACCTCGTCGGTGACGGCAGGGGCGCTGTACACGCGCTCGAACAGGAACGACCGCAGCTCCATCATGGCGTTCCACACCGCGTCGCTCATGCGGATGTCGTCGACGGCGGCCGACGTCTCCACCATGTCGAGCACGAGCGTCTCGATGCGCGACGAATGGTCGGGGCCCAGCATGGCGTGCGTCGACGCCGGCAGGTCGACCTCGCGCAGGATGCCCGCGCGGATGGCGTCGTCGATGTCGTGGTTGACGTACGCGATGCGGTCGGCCGTGCCCACGATGCGCCCCTCCAGCGTCTCGGCGCGCAGGTCGCCGGTGTGGTTGAGGATGCCGTCGCGCACCTCGGACGTGAGGTTCAGTCCCTTGCCGCCGTTCTCGATGCGCTCGACCACGCGCAGGCTCTGCTCGTTGTGGCGGTAGAGCGCCTCCGCCTCGGGCGATGCCGGGTCGATCCCCTTGTGGCGCGCCAGGCAGCGCGCGAGCGCCTCCTCCCCCGTATGCCCGAAGGGCGTGTGCCCCAGGTCGTGGCCGAGCGAGATAGCCTCGGCGAGATCCTCGTTCAGCCCCAACGCGCGGGCGATGGTGCGGGCGATCTGCGCCACCTCCAGCGTGTGCGTGAGACGGGTGCGGAAGTGGTCGCCCTCGGCGGCCAGGAACACCTGCGTCTTGTGCGACAGGCGGCGGAAGGACTTCGTGTGGAGGATCTTATCGCGGTCGCGCTGGTAGTCGGTGCGCAGGATGTCGGGCTCGGCGGATCGGTCGCGGCCGTCGCTCTCGTCGGCGAACGCCGCGTCGCGGGAAAGCTCCACGTGCTCGCGCTGCTCTTGGTCCTCGCGATGGATGATGCGCATAAGGCCCTCCTTTTCCGTCGCCCGTCCGTCGGCGACCTGCAGGATCAGTATACCAACTTATCCGGCTCGAACGCGCCGCGCTCCGTGACGATGCGCGTGATGAGGCCGGCCGGCGTCACGTCGAAGGCCGGGTTCCACACCTCGACGCCCTCGATCGCGACGGGCAGGACCTCGGAGGCATCGCGCTCTTCGATGGGGATGCCCGAGCCGTCCGCGATTGCGGGGTCGATGGTGGAGGTGGGCGCGGCCACGTAGAACGGGATGCCGTGATGGCGGGCGAGCACGGCCACGCCGTACGTGCCGATCTTGTTCGCCGCGTCTCCGTTGGCGGCGATGCGGTCGGCTCCCACGATCACGGCGTCCACCTCTCCTTTAGCCATGAGGCTTGCGGCCATGTTGTCGCAGACGAGCGTGCAGGGAACGCCCGCGCGCGCCAGCTCCCACGACGTGAGGCGCGCGCCCTGCCCCACTGGGCGCGTCTCGTCGGCGTACACGCGCTCGATCTTGCCCTGCTCGGCCGCGGCGTATACCACGCCGAGCGCCGTGCCGTAGAACGCCGTCGCCAGGCTTCCGGCGTTGCAGTGCGTGAGCACGCGGCTGCCCTGCCGCAGCAGCGCGGCTCCGTGCGCGCCGATGGCGCGGTTCGCGGCTTCGTCCTCGGCCTCCATGCGCTTCGCCTCCGCGAACAGGGCGTCGGCCACGGCCGCAGGAGCCGCGCCCCCGTCGAGCGCAACACGCGCGCGGCCCAGCACGCGCTCGACCGCCCAGCGCAGGTTCACCGCGGTCGGGCGCGCGCAGGCGATCTCCTCGGCCGTCCGCTCGAGCGCGGCGCGGTATGCGGAAACCTCGCCCGCGCCCGTGGCGCCGCCGGCGGCCTCCCGAGCCCAAAGCGCCACGGCAGCGGCGCCCGCCACGCCGATGGCGGGCGCGCCGCGCACCGCGAGCGTCTTGATCGCGTCCACCACCGCCCCCCAATCCGCGGTTCGCTCGATCGCGAGCTTGCCGGGCAACAGGCGCTGGTCGACGTAGGCGAGCGTCGCGGCGCCGTCGGCGGCGCGCGCCAGCTCCACGGTGCGCGGGAGACGGTCGAGTCGGAGGTTCGCGGTCACGGGGCTTCCTTTCCTTCGGAGACCACCATTCTAACGGAAAGCGCCCGAGCGCGGCGAGAGGACGTCGCGCCGCGCCGACCGACGGGACGGGGAATGCCCTCCGAACGATCGACCGTCCGATTGGCAACCGGCTCGTGACGGTTCGATCGACGCGAGCCGCGGACGGGTATCGTGGAAGCGAACACCGTCGCAACGACCGCGCAAAGGAAGCTCCATGCCGAACACTCAAGCACCCGTCAAACCGCCCGCATCCCGACCCTGGCAGGCGGAGCCCCTTTCCGACGTCCTCCTCGAGCTCGACTCCTCGCTCGAAGGGCTGAGCGAGCTCGAGGCCGCGCGCCGCCTCGCCGAGACGGGCCCCAACGAGCTGAACGCGAAGCCGCCGCGCACGCTGGCGCAGATGGCGCGCGAGCAGCTGACCGACCCCATGATCCTCATCCTCCTCGTGGCGGCCGTGCTGTCGGCGCTTCTGCAGGAATGGGCCGAAGCCGGCATCATCTTCGCCATCGTGGTGGTGAACGCGGTCATCGGCATCGTGCAGGAGCGCAAGGCGCAGTCCTCGCTCGAAGCGCTAAGATCGATGAGCGCGCCCGAGGCGCGCGTCGTCCGCGACGGCGTGGAGATGGTGGTGCCCGCGCGCGACCTCGTGCCGGGCGACCTCGTGCAGCTGGGCGACGGCAGCATGGCGCCCGCCGACCTGCGTCTGGTCGAAGCGGCCGGGCTGCGCATGCAGGAAGCCGCGCTCACGGGCGAGTCGGTGCCCGTCGAGAAGGACGCCTCCACCGTGGTTCTGCCCGGCGCGCCGCTGGGAGACCGGTCGAACATGGCGTTCGCCACCGCCATCGTCACCGCGGGACGCGGGGCGGGCATCGTGGTGGCCACGGGCATGGGAACCGAGGTCGGGCACATCGCCGGCATGCTGGAAGGCGACGAGGAGCTGGACACACCCATCAAGCGCAAGCTGGCCTCGTTCGGCAAGATCCTCACCATCGTGGGCGTGGCGGCGGCGCTGGCGGTGCTGGCCGTCGGCCTGGCCTACGGCCGCCCGTTCGCCCCCTTGCTGCTGCTGGCCGTGTCGCTGGCCATCTCGGTGATCCCCGAGAGCCTGCCCGCCACCGCCACCATCACCATGGCGCTGGGCGTGCAGCGCATGGCCCGCCACGAGGCGCTCGTGCGCCGCCTGCCGGCCGTCGAGACGCTGGGCGGCGCCACCGTCATCTGCACGGACAAGACGGGCACCCTCACCGAGAACCGCATGAGCGTCGTGCGCGTGTCGCTGGGCCCCGACCTCGACCGCGACGAGGCGCTCGAGCCCGCCGAGGCGCTCGAGGAGCACCCCGACCTGTTCGGCTACCTCGCGTTCGCCGCCGTGCTGTGCAACGACGCCGCGTTCGCGCCCGCCGAGGAGGGCGCGCCGGGGGCGCAGGCGTTCATCGGCGACCCCACCGAGGGCGCGCTGCTGGTGCTGGCGCGCGACAACGGCATCGACCCGACCGCGCTGCGCTCGACCTACCCGCGCCTGGCCGAGCGCCCCTTCGACTCCGACCGCAAGCGCATGTCCACCGTGCACGAGCGCGACGGCGAGATCGTGGCCGCCGTGAAGGGCGCGATCGATTCGCTGCTGCCCCGCTGCGCCTTCATCATGGACGAGGACGGCCCGCGGCCGATGACCGACGAGGATCGCGCCCGCGCGCTGGCCGTGGCGCAACGGCTCTCGGACGAGGCGCTGCGCGTGCTGGCATTCGCCACCCGCGCCCTGCCCGGCGTGCCCGGCGACGAGGAGGACATCGAACGCGATCTCGTGCTCATCGGCCTCGTCGGCATGATGGACCCGCCGCGGCCCGACGTGCGCCAGGCCGTGGAAACCTGCCGCACCGCCGGCGTCCGCACCGTCATGATCACGGGCGACCACGCCTCCACCGCGCGCGCCATCGGCCGCGAGCTGGACATCTTCCGTCCCGGCGACCTCGTGGTCACGGGAGCCGAGCTCGACGAGATGGACGACGCGGCGCTCGACGAGGCGGCCCGCAACACCTCGGTGTTCGCCCGCGTGTCGCCTCTGCACAAGCTGCGCATCGTGCGCGCGCTGCAGCATGCCGGCGAGGTGTGCGCCATGACGGGCGACGGCGTGAACGACGCGCCCGCGCTCAAAGCCGCCGACATCGGCGTGGCCATGGGCATCACGGGCACCGACGTGGCGAAGGACGCCTCCGACATGATCCTCATGGACGACCGCTTCACCACCATCGTCTACGCCGTACGCGAGGGCCGCCGGGTGTTCCGCAACATCCAGAAGGTGGTCTCCTTCCTCGTGGCCGACAACGTGGCTCAGATCGTGGTGCTGCTCACCGCCGTGGCCTTGAACTGGAACGCGCCGCTCACCGCCGTCATGATCCTGTGGGTGAACCTGGCAACCGCCTCGCTGCCCGCGCTCGCGCTGGGCGTGGAGCCCGCCAGCCGCCACATCATGGAGCACCCGCCCATGCGCGTGAACAACCTGCTGGACGGCCCGCTAGCGCGCCGCGTTATCTTCCAGGGCGTGTTCATCGCGGCGCTCGCGCTGGTCGCCTTCGTGATCGGCCAGAACGCGGGCAGCTACGAGCTGGGCTGCACGATGGCGTTCGGCGTGCTGGGATTCTCCCAGGTGCTGCGCTCCCTGAACCAGCGCTCCGCCACCGACCCAGTCTGGGACCGCGAGGGCGCCCGCAACCGCCAGCTGGGGCTCGCTGCGGCGGCCAGCATCGCGCTCATGCTGGTCGTGCTGCTGGTGCCGCCCTTCATCGAAGCGTTCGGCGGCACGACGATGGACCTCGGTCAGTGGGCGCTCGTGGTGGGCTTCGCCCTGCTGTCCGTCGTGCAGACCGAAATCGCGAAGGCCATCGGACGCTGGCGCGCGCGCCGCTAAGCGCGCAGTCGCCGGAAAAGGGCATCCTCGCGCGCGAGAGCGCCGCCGTGCACGAACGGCGTATTGCCTACATGCACGCTTTTGACAAGGAAAACGGGTCGGAATGCCCGTACATGCTTGACAAAAACGTGCATGCGAAGGAAAGGCTTGCTGCTCGGGCGCATGCGCGTTCGTCCCTCGTCGCTGCTTTGCCTTCGGCGACGGCGAAGTGGCGCTCTGATGGGTTTTCCCCGAACCGCTCATGCTCACGCTACAATATCGTTTCACCGATGAACGAACTGCAGAGCGCGCGAAAAAAGGAGGGGGTTGAGCATGGGCGGGATCGAAACCGAGCGCGACCTTTCTCTCGACTCGACGTTCTTCGTCGCGTTCGACCTCACCCATCGCGCGCTCAAAAGCGGGCTGGCGCAGGCCAGCAGCCTCAGCGTGACGCAGTACCGCGTGCTGGTGAAGCTGCTGTCCGCAGGCCCGGACGGCATCGACCAGTCCAGCCTCGGAAAGATGCTCGACCTCAAACCGAACGTGGTGACGCAGGCCGTGAACGCGCTCGCAGCCGCCGGGTACGCGACGCGCCGACGCGCCGGCGACGGCGATAGGCGCGTGCGCACCGTGGGCATCACCGACGCCGGAGCAAGCCATGTGGCGCAGGCCAACGACGCGCTCGTCGAGCGCCTCTACGCCCTGTTCCCCACCGAAGACGCTGCCCACCGCACCATCCTCGAAGCCTCCATCGCGGCCGGCGCGAGCATCGAGGCGCCGCCGCCCGGCGAGACGCCCGGCCGCTACGCTGCTTCGCGGGCGCTCGTGTCGCTGGAACTGGTGAAGCGTGCGATGGAAAGCGCCCTGCGGGCCTCGTGCGGCGCGTCTCTCAGCGAATGCCGCGTGCTGCAGCGCCTCGGCGAGGTGGGCGAGCCGCTGCGCATCGGCGACCTGGCGTCGCAGCTGCAGATGACGGCCGTCGCCGTCGCACGGGCGGTAGACGGCCTGGCCGAGAGAGGATGGGTGGAGCGCCTGGCCAGCCCCCGCGACCGAAAGGCCGTGTTCGCCGCCGCCACACCCCAGGGCGAGCGGCAGCGGAAGGTCATCGCGCGCACCGTCGCCTTGCTTGCGCGCAAGCACCTGTGGAGCAGGCTCGACGACCGGCAGCGCTGCGCGCTCGCCCGCACCTGGCGCATCGTCATCGCCGACGTCCAAGCGCGCAAGGAGGCCGAGCGCAAAGCCGCCCTCGGCCTCCTCCAGCCCATCGACTGACGCGCACGTCGTCTGCGCATGGATCGCCGATGCCAGACTTCCGCATGCAAAAACCTTCTCCGCACCGGAAAAAAGACGAGCAAGACGCTCGCACTTTCTTTTTACCGCCATTGGCGGTAAAATACTGGCGGTAAAAATATTCGAGAGGAGGCCTCTGGTGTACGAACCGCCCTTCGACCCCACCGACAAGATTACTGCAACCGCCTTGGATATCGCCGAGATGGTGGGACGGCTCGCACCCGACTCCGCGCTGTCCTCCTCGCCCGTCCTCCATCGCGAGCTGCGTATCAAAACCATACACTCTTCTCTGGCTATCGAGCAGAACACGCTCACAATGGAGCAGGTGACCGATATCATCGACGGCCGGCGCGTCTTCGGTCCGCCCGACGATATCCGGGAGGTCCGGAATGCCAAACGAGCATACGACTTGCTCGGCAACTGGGATCCGCGCAACATGGACGACCTCCTCGAGGCCCACGGCGTCATGATGGAAGGCCTGCGCAAGGACGCGGGAACCTTCCGGACGAAAAACGCAGGAGTATACGACGGGGATCGATTGATCCATGCCGGAACCCCCGCATCCTACGTTCCCGAAGTTATGGCCGACCTGTTCGAATGGCTGGGTTCGACGAAGCTCCACCCGCTTCTCGCTTCGTGCGTATTCCATTACGAGTTCGAATTCATCCACCCGTTCTCCGACGGAAACGGCCGCATCGGAAGGCTCTGGCACACGCTGCTGCTGGCTCGATGGCGCTCCGTGCTCGCCTGGCTGCCGATCGAAAGCATGATCCGGGAGCGCCAAGACGCGTACTACGCCGCATTGAACGAATCGAACGCGACCGGATCCTCGACCGCCTTCGTAGCCTTCATGCTCTCGGCCATCCGCGATGCGATGGAGCCTTTCTGCACGGAAGAGCGTCGAGAGGACGGGCTGAGGAATAGCATCCTGAGCCTCATGGCCGAGAACCCTTCGATCACGGTCTCCGAGATCGCGGAAGCCGTCGGCCTGGCAAGACGCACGACGGAGCGCGCCATAGCTTCGCTCAAGGAAAGCGGGCGCGTCCGGCGCGTCGGAAGCCCACGCGCCGGACACTGGGATATTTCCTAAAAGAAGGCCGCGCTTCCCCCTGTCCGAAAGGAGAAGCGCGACCGGGATTCCATGCTACGCGCGACCCTTCTTCACCAGCGCGCCCATCCCGAACATGATGGCCAGGTTCACGACCACGTCGGCGGCGAACCATGCTCCCACCGTGCCCAGCTGGATGCTGGCCGAGTTGACGGCCGAGAACGTGCCCACGGTGAGAACCATGACCACGAGACCGCAGACGAAAGCCGCGAGCACCAGGTTCCAGCCTGCGCGCTTCTCGTCGCGCGCCCGCGCGAGGCAAGCGCACACCGTCATGGACGCTGCGCCCAGAAGCGTGCCGAGAAACGCCGCGAACCCCACGAGCGCCAGCACGAGCAACGGCAGGGAGGGCAGCTTCGAGCTCATGGACGCCACCTGCACGGCCGAGAGTATCCCGCTCACCGTGATCAGCAGGCACACGATGGCCGCAAGCGCCGTCGCCCAGCCCCACAGAAACGCCGTCGCCGGCCTGCCCGCGCCCTCGCTGCGGCGCGCGAACAGCAGACCGTGCAGCGCGACGCCCGCCGTGGACACGACCATCGCCAGCGACGCCGCGTACATGAACGCCACGAGCGCCGACCCGGTCAGGATGGAGCACACGACGTCGAGGATGGGCACGTCGGCCGCCGAGATGTAGTCGTAGGAAAGCGTTCCGGTCAAGTCCATCACGGCCAGCCCGATGCGCCCCACGATCGCCACAGCGAGCGCGATCATAAACAGCATCGCATACGGCCGCGCCATGCCCTTCAACTGCTCTTTCATGCTACTCCCCTCCCTTCATCTCGTTGGCGACGGCGTACGTGCCGCACAAGTACCCGCCGCAGAACGCCAGGCTCACGTCGCCCAACAGCGAACCCAGGATAGGGTCGCCGATGTAGCTGTTCTCGCCGCACGCGCCGCCGGCCGTGTGCCAGCCCGCGTACAGGCCGGGGATCACGGTGCCCTTGGTCGAGATCACCTGCATCTCGTCGTTGATCATGAGGCCCGCCTTCGTGCCGTACAGGTTTCCGCCGATGCGGCAACCGTAGAACGGCGGGTCCTTGATGGCGTGCAGCCACTCGGGAGGCATGGGATACATGAAGTCGTCCTCGCCGCGCTCGCAGCACGCGTTCCACTTCTCCACGGCCTCTACCAGCACGCCGGGGGCGAACCCCAGGTCGCGCTCCAGCTCCTCCAGCGAGTCGCGCTTCTTCAGCACGTCGGCGTCGATGGCGTCCTGCACGCCGTGGTGCCAGTCGCGATAATGCTCGGGCACTTTGTCGATCTGCTCGAGGTCGGGCGTGATCAGCTTGCGGCAATGCTCCTGCGCGAAGCCGGCCAGATGATCCTCGTAGTGCGCGTCGAAGACGATGTAGGAGCGGTGCCCCGGCGGCGTCATCTGGATGGTGGCCAGATCGCCCAGCGCGTAGATGGCGTTCGCGCCGTCCTCGCCCACGCGGCTGTCCATGTAGCGAAGACGGTTGCCGCAGCGGTCGACGGTGAACCACGGCTGGCGCGACAGCTGCGTCATGCCGTCGTAGAGGAAGCGCGCCCACTGGCCGCCCTCGGCCTCCCAATCGACGCCGCCGTCGAAGCTGGCCGAGCTGTTGAAGCCCGACACGTCGGCGTTCAC
The DNA here is from genome assembly GCF_009875595.1 of Eggerthella sp. BIOML-A1. Lineage (NCBI taxonomy): Bacteria > Bacillati > Actinomycetota > Coriobacteriia > Eggerthellales > Eggerthellaceae > Eggerthella > Eggerthella sp. BIOML-A1. Next base: position 147,724 of record NZ_WWRZ01000004.1, read on the forward strand.
GCCCAAGCCCATGCGGAAGCACTCGCCCGTCTCGCCCGCCGTGAGGTAGCTCGAGGCGCAGCCCATGGCCGCCGTGGGGATGTAGCGCTCCAACAGGGCTTTGTTGTTGCAGAAGCCGCCCGCCGTGAGGATGACGGCGCGTTCGGCGTGGATGTACTTCTCCGCGCCGTAATCCTCGCGCACCACCACGCCCACGATCCTCCCGTCGCCGTCCTGCACGAGCGCCTCCGCCGGGCTTTGGAAGAGGTACTGCACGCCGTGCTTCTGACCGAAGCTGAACATGGCGTCGGTGGCGTCCTTCATCTTGAGCACATGGTGGTCGAGCGTCGAGTTCTTCGGCGCCACGTACACCGGCACCTCGCCCAAGCGCCACCGGACGCCGCAGTCGGCCATCCAGTCGATGCACGTGCCGCCCGCCTCGGCGATGCGGTGGATGAGCAGCGGGTCGCACGCGTAATGGTACTCGTCGATGGCCCAATCGGCCAGCTTGCGCGCGTCGAAGGGGTAGGACGGGAACGCGAAACGCTTCGACTCCTGCAGCTTCGATCCGCCGAGGATGGCGCACATGCCCGCCTCCTGGGCGTTGCCGCCGTGCAGGCCCATAGCCTCGACGCAGATGGTCCGCGCGCCCTGCTCGGCCGCGCGCGCCGCCGCGTTCAAGCCGCCGCCGCCCGCGCCCACCACGCAGATGTCGCACTCGTAATCCCATGTCGCGGGCACCGCGCGCGGAGGGATAGGGCTTGCATCGTCCGCCGGGAACGCCGCGCCGTTGTGCTCGCGATACGTGCCGTCCGACCAAGAGGCGTTGGTGACGGCGCTGTCGGGCACGTCGACGGCCTTCGACCCATCGGCCGCCCAGTCGCCGATCACGCCCTCCGGCACCGCATAGGCCGCGCCCGGCACCGCCGCCGCGGCCGCGGCGG